>NZ_JAEQCB010000070.1:16128-43251 GCF_020738785.1 Microcoleus sp. PH2017_05_CCC_O_A
TTTTTTCTGCTGGAACAGGCTAGAAGCCCATTTTACAATCTTTGAAATTGTCTTTGGGAACGGGCTAGAAGCCCATTCCACAATCTTTGATTTTTTCTGAGGGAACGGGCTAGAAGCCCATTCCACAATCTTTGGAATTTTCTGGTGGAACAGGCTTCTAGCCTGTTCGTAAAACCAGTTTTTGAGAACCGACAAATCAGCCTAGGCTTTAAACGTTAATACTGGCTTCATTTTAGCGACAATCCCCACAATTTGTGCCTCCACCTGAACGTCAATCACTGGTTGAATTGGCTTGTAAGCGGCCGGTGCTTCTTCGATTCTACGTTCTTCGCGTAAGGTAATGCAATCTACGCCAGTTAATCCCAAAGCTGCTTCAGTTTTGTCAGCACCTTCGCGACTGAGATCGAAACGCGATCGCGCCCTGCCCGCACCGTGAGAAGCCGATCGCAAAAATCGATCGTTTCCCAAACCAATTAGCAAATAAGACGGCGCACCCATCGAACCAGGTACAATTACAGGCTGGCCAGAATGTGCGGGACAAGCGCCTTTGCGAGTCACCCAGCCGTCACCTTCAGCTAAGGTAATATTGTGAGGCAAATCGTAAACTAAAGGAGCTTCGATATCCCCGAAAACTTGTCGCAAACGCAGTCGCAGAAGTTCTGCTAGCAACAAGCGGTTGATAAAACCATAATTGGCGGCCGTTGCTTCCGCTTGTAGGTAGCTGCTCACAAGTTCGGGATTGGCTTCGACAGACAGCGGAAACAGCCCGGATTCAGGGTATTTTAGGGTTTTCGGCCAGGCTTCGCAAGCTCGATCGCGCCACATACCGCCGATGTATTTGCCGACATTTCGCGAACCGGAGTGAATCATAAAAGCGATTTGTCCCGATCGAACTCCCCAAGTATAGGCCGTAGCTCGATCGACAACTTCTTCAACCACTTGAATTTCTACAAAATGATTGCCACCGCCGATGGTACCTAACCCGCCATCCCTGACAGTGCCGTCATTTGGGACTAATTCTTCCGGCGCCCATTTGACATCGCCATTCATCGAACCGCCTCCGAAAGTGCGATCGCACTCTTGCGCCAACTGCTCGAAATCCGAATTTGCTGCGCTGCCCATTGCCCTATCCAGCATACCATCCAGCCATCCGGGGATGCCGTGTTGGAACATCGCGCGGGCAGTTTTTGCAGTCATGCTGACATCGCGAGTACCGAAGAAATAATCGCCTTTCATCAACTCTACAAATCGATCGCGCTTTCCCAGAAATTGTTCGACAGACAAATCAGCAACGTGTAAGCGCATCCCGCAGTTAATGTCGGAGCCGACAGCCGCCGGAATCACCATTTTGTCAGTTTGGACGATCGAACCAATTGCCACTCCCGCATCCCCCGGATGGAAGTCTGGAGTGGCGCAGGCGCGACAAACACAACCACCTTGAGGGTGACGGACATTCGCCAAATTTGCTAACTGTTTCAGCGCCTTTGCTTCCACCGGAAAACCTTCTGGAAGCAAAACTTCTGCTTGGAACTGGCATCTTGCCAGTTATCTCTTGTAGCAAAAACATTTTCACTGTTTTCTGTTGTGGAACTGGCATCTTGCCAGTTTTCTTTCAGAGAACTATTGAGACAAATCGAGTAGACTTGATTGTCGTAACTCACATCAAGACCTTGCCGAGACAAAGCTCGCAAAAGCCTGTTCAAGTTTTTTGGCTGCTGCATAAATAGTCTGTTGCGGGTTGCAGTGCAACCCCCACAAATTGAAGAGATGTTGTAGTTAGTAAAAGACTTTGGTTCAGCAGCCGCAATCTTTTCAGAGACAAGTTGAAGGCAACTTTTCTAATTATGTCGATCCTGGCACATTATTTTTTATCTGTCAACCGCTTTCTTAGCGATTCTCAATTTTTGTGAGGTACGCGATCGAGTAATTACCAATTACCAATTACCAATTACCAATTACCAATTACCAATTACCAATTACCCAAGCGTACCGCACTGTTATACCAGAAACGCTACAGATAATATCTAACCGTTGTCACAACCCGACTTTTTTTAGCCAGCAAAGCCGCCTTCAAAAAGAAAGCAGTTTGATTGTGTAGCAGTCCCTCCCACCAATTTATCGTCACAAAAGCCGGAATAATTAGCGTTAAGAAAACTCCCGGGCGTTGCTCTTCAAACAAAGTCAAAAAGTGAGTTAAAGCCTCACCAACAGAACGGTAAGGCGATTCCAGAATTTCTAGGGGAATGTCAGATTGCAAATCTTGCCAAGCCGCTTGCAGTTTTGCTCTATCTGTCAAACCTATATCTACGTGAACCGCCACAACCTCATCAGCAATTAAACGAGCGTAATCCAAGGCATCAAAAGTTCCCCGGTGCAACTGGCCAACTAACACCACCGCCGGATGTTTCACCAGCTTAACTTTAGGTCTGGGAGGATAAGATATAGGTTCTATTCCCTGAATGCTCAAGCGAGCCGCTACATACCGATAGTGCCGGTGAATTGCTAAAAACAGACTGACTACAATCGGAATAGTGACTACCACAACCCAAGCTCCCAACAGGAATTTTGTCGCAATAATTACAGCCAAAACCCCCGTTGTTGCCACTGCACCAATACCGTTCATCGCAGCACTAGCTTGCCAACCTTTACCTCGCTCCTTAAACCAATGAATCACCATTCCAAATTGGGACAGAGTAAAAGAAGTGAAAACTCCAACCGCATACAGCGGAATTACTGCGGTGGTATCGCCTCGGAAGATGATAATTAACAGAGCCGCGCAGAGGCTGAGCAGATTAATGCCATTAGAATAAACTAGGCGATCGCCCAACAGCGACAACTGCCTCGGCAAAAACCCATCCCGCGCCAAAAAATAACAAAGTCGCGGAAAATCTGCATAACTCGTATTCGCAGCCAACAGCAAAATCAACAGAGTTGCAGCCTGCAAATAGTAATAAAATATGCCGACTCCAAAAATATCTTTTCCTAACACAGAAAGGAGCGTTTCGTTTTCTTTAGGAATCACCTGATAAATATGGGCTAAGTAACTAATGCCCAAAAACATAAATCCCAGAATTACTCCCAAATAAGTTAAAGTTAGGCGTGCATTCTTCCATTCAGGAGGCTTAAAAGCCAACACTCCATCCGATATGGCTTCAACTCCAGTCAGGGCTGTACAGCCCGCCGCAAAGGCGCGCGCGATCAGAAACAATCCCAAAGGTTCCTTAGCTGGAATGTTTTCTAAGGCCGGCAAAACATGACCTGTTGCTTGTTGGAATAAACCCGAACCAATCAAGATAAAAATGCCCACGATAAACGCATAGGTGGGAACCATAAATATCTTGCCAGATTCCCGCAGTCCCCTGAGATTGGCAAACATGATCAGGACAATACAAACTAAGCACAGTTCAACGGTATAGGGCAGCAAGGAGGGAACTGCTGAAGTCAAGGCGGCAATACCAGCGGAAATGCTGACTGTTACGGTGAGGATGTAGTCAATCATCAGCGAAGCTGCTGCGATCAAACCGGGATAAATACCCAAGTTTTCTCGCGCCACAATGTAAGCGCCACCGCCGTTGGGATACGCTTTAATTGTCTGTCTATAAGACAGCGCCACGATCGCCAACAGTAAAACAATAATTCCCGAAATAGGCAGCGATAAACTCAAACTGCTGCTCCCGGCTAGTAACAGCACCAGCAGAGTTTCTTGAGTAGCGTAGGCCACAGACGAAAGTGCATCGGAAGCAAGAACAGCTAGCCCTGTAGCGTTGCTCAGCCGTTCGTGAACAGATGCGCTGGTGGGCAGAGATTCACCCAGTAAAACCCGCTTGAGCCGAGAATAAGTGTACATTGAAACTCAATATAGAGGCGTCCACAAATCATAATCGAGACGGGGACAGTTTTCAGCAATTTTGGGATCACAAGTGGTAATTATCTCTGGCTTGTTGAGTCAGCTTCAGCTTCTGTTCGAGAGCTTGCCAATCTTCGGCTTCGATATCGCCCATCAACTCGTCGAGACTGTCGCGGTAAATAGAGAGCGATCGCAATAATTGCTCTCTATTGTACTTTGCCACCATCACTCCCAGCTCGGGGTTGCCACCCCCTACGCGGCTGGTGTCCCGAAAACCCGAACTCGCCAAATTTTGCGCTAAATTCACAATATCTCGATCGCCCTCTCGATCGCACGCAGCCACCAGCGTCGCGCTAGCCATTATCGGCAAATGAGAAATCCAAGCCACAGCTCGATCGTGTTCTTGAGGGCCGCACCGATAAACCGACGCACCCAACAACCGCGCAATTTCCTCAACCTTCTCCACTGACTGCGCCGGAGTCTGTGCAGTCGGAGTCACCACATAAGGCCGCCCCACAAACAAATCCCTCACCGCCGCCTCAATCCCACTTTCAGCAGTCCCCGCCATCGGGTGTCCCCCAACAAAATTCGGCCACAGAGCTGACACAGCATCGACTATGGGAGTTTTTACCGAACCGACATCGGTTACAATCGCATCAGGGGAAAGATGGGGAATTAATTTTTGGACGATCGGCTCGATCGCCGATAACGGCGTGCAAATAAAAACCAAATCCGCTGTTGCCATCAAAGACAGGTGTATGCTGGCATCATTGACAACACCTCTTGCGATCGCCCGATCGCAAGTCTGTTGGCGACTCGAAACCCCAACAATATTAAACCCGCGCGATCGTAAATCCAGAGCGATCGAGCCACCAATTAAACCAAGTCCTACGATACCGATATTCATCAGAAAAAATGGGTTTCAAACCCCGTCCTTCGCTTGACGGCTTGACAAGAAAATTTTAGGATTAATAGCAACTTTCGCTTTATAATACAATATGTAGCGAAAGGTCAACTATGTACCTGACTCAAAAGAACCAAATTCGCAATTTAAATAAAGCTGAGTTTTTGGCTCTGCGTGAGTTGTGCCGCCTTAGCAAAAACCTTTACAATGTGGCGTTTTAGGCAGTTGCCAAAATACAGAGGTTTGTCTAGATTTTCTCAGAATTTGACGAAAACCAACAATAATTGTGATAAACTGGGGAAACGCTTGATTAGTGCGGGTTGCTAAAGCTTACTGGGTGTGAAAACCACAAAAAAACACTTGGCTCAAACTGATCCTCAAAAAACCAAATATTTCAAGTCCTCTGCTAATCAAGGCAGTCTCTAACTGGGAAGAGTAAGCCAACCTGAGCAAAAAGGAAAACATATATAGCCTTTTTCAGAAAGATGAGGTATGCCAAGATATGCTGGAACCTTACAGTGTAAAGCTTTTTAGGTCAAGATTTGTCCGCGAATGAATGTGAGAAAGGCTATAGCACTCGCTCTAGGCAAAACATAGACCGCTAAGTTTGATTTACAGATTTCTGTAGGTTTTTAGAAGCGGCTGTTGTCACAAAGTAAACAATTTCCCATAAAGTCCTGGAAAATAGCGTCAAAATCAGGCAGTATATATCAAGAGTAAAAAATATTACCAGCGATGATCAAATATGTCACGCCGCGAAAAGCTTGCGAAATGCTGCAAGTCTCAGAGAAAACTCTTAGAAACTGGGAGCTTGCCGACAAATATCAGCAATCAGAACCCCCTCCAACCAACGACGCTAGGACATTGACAGCGTTCTCGGAACAGGACACAACCGAGTTATCGCCATCTACGCAAGAGTCAGTAGCTACAAATAACGAGAACACCTCGAACGACAAGTCAGCTACCTCCAAAATATCTACCCGCAAGCCAAAGTCTTTAAAGACATCGGGTGTAGACTCAACTTCAAAAGAAAAGCACTGCTTGCCCTTTTGGGACAAGTCATGTCAGGAAATATCTCAACAATTGTGGTTGGACACCAAGACAGACTCGCAAGGTTTGGTAGCGACCTCATCAAATGGCTCTGCGAGCAAAACAATTGCCAACTCATGGTTCTCAGTAGAAACGAGCTGTCTTGTGAACGAGAAATGGTTGAACATATCCTTGCCATCATCCACGTCTTTAGTTGCCGAATCTACTCCCGGGGTAAATACAAATCTACTATCAAAGAAGATTCGAGTTTACCCAGAAACCAAGCTAGCAGCGAAATGGAGGACTTGGATTGCAGCAAGTAGATGGTGTTACAATCAAGCAATTGCTATCCTGAAAACAGAAAAGATTGGCAAGTACGATCTCAGAAAAAAGATTATGGACTCAGCTCCAATCTGGGTGTCCGAGCAACCTTACAACCCACGACAAATGGCAGTATTCCAAGCTTTTGAGGCACACAAAGCTGCTAAAAAGTCAAAGGGTATCGCCAAATTTAGAAGCCGATTTGACCGTTCCCAGACTATCAGGTTTCAAGTCAGTAACTGGAAGTCTGGGACTTTTTACCCGCAAGCAACCAAAGGATTATCATTTAAAGTATCCGAACCAATTGCAGATGTAATGGAACATGAGCCAACGCTGTCACTAATCAATGGGCAATGGTTTATATGCTATGCAGTTGATACCGCAAAGCCTCTGCAAAACGAAAGCAGTTTAGCTATCGCCTTAGACCCTGGCGTTAGAACGTTTTTGACTGGTTTTGACGGCAGTGATATCTTGGAGGTAGGAAAGAATGATATTGGTCGTATCTACCGACTAGCAAGACATTTAGACAAATTGATGTCAAGAATAGGGCTGCACAAAGGAGGACAATTCAAACGATTGAGGTATTGCTTGAGAAAGTCAGCGACCCAGATTCGGATTCAGATTAAAAACTTAGTCAACGAGTTACACAAGAAGGCTGCTAAATACTTGGTGACCAAGTATAAAATTATTTTCTTGCCGACTTTTGAAACGCAGCAGATGGTAAAAAAGGGGAAACGAAAATTAGCGACAAAAACAGCTAGAGCCCTGGTCACTTTGAGCCATTATAGGTTCAAACAAATGTTGAAGCATCAAGCATCCAAATCTGGTTGTATTGTAGTAGACGTGACCGAAGAATACACATCCAAGACTTGTTCAAAGTGCGGGCATATTCACACTAAATTAGGTGGGTCTAAGAAATTTAAATGTCCAGAATGCGGACACACTCTGGACAGAGATGTAAATGGCGCTTTCAATATTTTATTGAAAGCTTTGAGAGATACCTCCTTGACGGGAGAGCTTGCAGCTTTCTCTATCTTGCCATACACAGTAAGTTTGGGCTTAGTCCTAGATTTACCGGGTTAAATGTATCTGTAAATATTGGTCGCAAAAGTAAGCAGAATGGTTTTACCGGACTGTCTAGAGGCTGTTTGACACAGCCATTAAGGGTGAAAATCTCTTAAGAATCCCCGTCCGTTTTACGGCGGGGAGTGTCAATAGCAATAAAATGGGGATATTTCGATACGGTGCCGCCCCCATGACAGTCGAGGAACTCCTGAAAAAATATGCCGCCGGAGAAAGAAACTTTGCCGGAATCAACCTGACTGAGGCCAACCTCAGCGGCGTCAACTTGAGCGGAGCCAACCTCACAGGTGCGAATCTGAGTGTAGCAAACCTAAGCGGAGCTAACCTCAGCAAAACCAACCTCACCGGTGCCAAACTCAACATCGCCAGACTCAGCGGCGCCCATCTCGGCGGCGCCAACCTCACCGACGCCGACCTCAACGTCGCCTACCTAGTGCGAGTTGACCTCAAAAAAGCCATACTCACAGGAGCTAAACTGATCAGAGCCGAGCTAATTCGAGCCGAACTCAGCGGAGCCAACCTCAGCGGAGCCAACCTCAGCGGCGCCACACTCACCGAAGCCACGCTCCGAGGAGCCAACCTCACTCAAGCCAACCTTCGAGGCGCTCACCTCAGTGGTGCGTCCTTGACAGAAGCCAACCTCGAACAAGCCAACCTCCAAGGCGCCGATCTCAGCCGAGCCGACCTCAGCGGTGCAGACTTGCGAGGTACCGAACTCCGACAAGCCAACCTCACTCAAGCCATACTCAGCGGAGCCGACCTCAGTGGCGTCAATTTGCGCTGGGCCATCCTCAGCGGCTGCAACCTGCGCTGGGCCGACCTCAGCGAAGCCAAATTGAGCGGCGCCGACCTCAGCCGAGCCGACCTCTGCCACGCCAACTTACTCAATGCCAGTTTAGTTCACGCCGACCTGTCAAACGCCTATCTGATCCGCGCCGACTGGGTGGGAGCCGACTTAACCGGAGCCACCCTAACCGGAGCCAAACTCCACGCAGTTTCGCGGCTCGGCATCAAAACCGAAGGCATGACCTGCAAGTGGGTTGACCTGAGTCCCAACGGCGACCACAGTCAAATTTACTGGTTGAACTCCGGAGGAACCCACGATTTTTTTCACGAAAGCTTGCCCACAGTTAGGATTGTAATTGACTCGCCCTTAGACCAAGGCGCTCATTTTGCCCTAGCTGCAACTTATTACCAAATTGCCCAACAATACCCGAGTTTAAGTCAGCCGCCCACGATCGAAGTCAGTTCCAGGCGCACCGTACTCGCCTTTAAAATGGACAGCGACGATAAATTATTTGCCACCGCTTACGTTGCCATTATTCCTTTTAACGACGGCGCTACAACTCAGAAAAACCTGATAGCTTTGATGAAAATGATTCAATCCCACGATGCAGGCAAACTTAGCGTCAAAGAATCCAAACACGTCCAGTTATGCAGCAAAGCTCTCAACCAAGCTATCAGCAAAGTAGACCAAATCAAAATTTCCAGTTCTTTTCCCAAAATCGGTGAAAGCATCAATTTTTTTCAAATTCCTACACAGATGCTCTTAATCAACTCCCGCGACCAAAGACTCAGCGTATATCACCACCCAGCCTTCGGCAAGCGCCTGATTAAAAAATACGATCCCAGCAACTCCAGCGCAGGCAAGTTAACTGAAAGCACAAAATTGGGTCAAGCTAATATCGCCAGCATTTTGGATTTTATAAAAGGCTTCCACAATATAGATGTCTAGGCATATTGCATGAAGTTACAAAAAATGCTTATTCTATTTTAAAGGTTGGCATAACAAAGCTTTGTTCTACCTAACACATCAGGGAAAGTCAAAAGCATGGACGCGGAAGAACTCATCGCCAAATATGCAGCAGGAGAAAGAGACTTTACTGCCATCCTGCTTTGCGAAGCCAATCTCAGCAGGATCGATCTGAGTGGGGCTAATTTCAGCGAGGCAATCTTGAGCCTCACCAACCTGAGTGGCACCAATCTGTCAAAGGCCAACATGAGAAAAGCTAAACTCAATGTTGCTAGACTCAGCGCTGCCAACCTCAACAAAGCCAACCTCAGTGGCGCTATCCTCAACGTGGCTAACTTGATTCGGGCCGACCTCAGCGAAGCCCAACTCGTCGAAGCTACATTGATCAGAGCCGAGCTGATCCGAGCTGACCTCAGCGGTGCCAACTTGAGCGGTGCCAACTTGAGCGAAGCAGATTTGAGAGAAGCCACCCTGAGAGAAGCCAATCTAGAGCAAGCCGACCTCAGCGGGGCTCACCTGAGAGGCGCTTGTCTGACAGCGGCGAACTTGGAACGGGTTAACTTGCACAGAGCCGACCTCAGCAGGGCAGACTTGCGAGGAGTGAACCTATGCAATGCCGAACTCAGACAAGCTAATCTGTCTCAAGCCAACCTCAGCGGCGCTGACTTGCGAGGCGCTAATCTCCGGTGGGCCGACCTCAGCGGCGCCAACTTGACTGGTGCTGACCTCGATGAAGCGAGATTGAGCGGGGCTAACTTGTACGGGGCAAATTTGAGCAACGTCAACCTGTTGAACGCTACTCTGGTACACGCGGATTTGACTCAAGCGAATTTGACTCACGCTGATTGGGTGGGCGCAGATTTGACGGGGGCGGCCCTGACTGGGGCAAAAATTTACGCGGTGTCGAGGTTTAATCTGAAAGCCGATGATATAACCTGCGATTGGGTGGATCTGAGCCCAAACGGCGATCGCAGTCACATTCAGCGCTTTACCCCAGAAGAATCTCAACGGTTTTTTAATGCTACACCGCCGACAGTGCAAATTATTGTCGATCGACCGCTCGACCCCGACGCTAACTTTGTCCTCGCGGCTACCTACCGCCAAATTGCCAGTCAATACTCGGGTTTGAGCAATCCTCCCAGCATAGAAGTTAATTCGCGGCGCACAATCATATCATTTAGAATAGAGCAGGACGATCAACTATTTCCCACAGCTTTTGTTGCCATTATTCCCTTTAGCGACGCGGCATTTACTCAAAAAAATCTCATTACTCTGATCAAGATGATTCAACCCCAAAACGGCAATAATCTAGGCGTCAGAGTTTCAAATTTGGTAGTGCAATTGAACGTCGCCATGACCAAAACAATTAGAAAAATAGGGGAAATGAAAATGCAGCCGATTCGCCTCGATCGCGAACCGATGTCGAGTTTTTTTCAATCGCCTACCCAAACCATACTGGCCAACTCCAGCGCCGAAACTTTGATGGTTCACTATCACCCAGACTTTGGCAGAAACTTGACCAATTTGCCGGGAGTCAACAAAACCTCGATCGGGCCGGCAATTAAAGCCCAAAGATTTACAACCCCGCCCCTAAATACGGTGATTGAATTTGTCAAAAGCTTTTATCAGCTTGGTGAGTAAATAATATAAATTTATTTATTTTTATATTAATGCCACATAAAAGTTAGTCCATCGCCCTTTCAGCTAGGTAAAAACAATGGAAGCAGAAGAACTTCTCAAGCGATTTGAACTCGTCAAAAGATACACAGAAGGCGACAGAGATTTCACAGGAATCAACCTGAATGAAGCTAATCTCAGTCGCATCAACCTCAGCCAATCAATTTTAAGGCAGGCTAGCTTATTTGTCACCAACATCAGCGGCGCTAACTTGAGCGAAGCTGACTTGAGTGAAGCTAACCTGAATGTGGCTAGACTCAGCAGCACCAATCTCTCGCGGGCAATCTTAAACGGAGCTAGTCTCAACGTAGCAAACTTAGTCAGAGCGGATTTAACGGGAGCTCAATTAATCGGAGCATCTCTGATTAGAGGAGAATTAGTCCGCTGCGAACTTAGCAAGACTAACTTCAGTAACGCTAACATGACTGAAGCAGACTTAAGAGAGGTAAAACTGACACAAGCTAATCTGTCTGGTGCGAATCTTTCCGGTGCAAATCTTAGAGGTTCTTCAGCAAAAGAAGCTAGCTTTAAAGACGCTAATTTGCACGGCGCCGATTTGATGAAGGCAGAACTTAACGGCGTCAATTTGAGCAATGCCGATCTGAGACAAGCTTCTTTGCAGGAGGTGAATCTCAGCGGTGCTGATTTGAGCGGAGCTAATCTCAAATGGGCGGATTTAAGCGGAGCTAACCTCACTGGCGCCGATCTGAGTGATACTAAATTGAGTGGAGCTAACCTCAGCGGAGCAGATTTAAGAAATGCTAATTTAGCCAATGCTAGTTTGGTTCACGCTGATTTGACAGAAACCAATTTGATTAACGCAGATTGGGTGGGCGCAGATTTGACCGGGGCAACTTTAACTGGGGCAAAAATGTATTTGGTACCCAGATTTGGTATCGTTGCAGATGATATTAATTGCCAGTGGGTTGACATCAGCCCCGCAGGCGATCGCAGTTTGGTGCAACAATTTAATTCGTCGTCTGAAGCGAGAAAGTTTTTAAATCATACGCCGGGGTTAGTGCGAATTGTGGTTGACGCACTTTTAGACCACTCAGCCAACGGCATTTTAGCAACAGCCTATAGCGAAATAGCTAGGCATTACGGAGCCATGAGCCGTCCTCCCAATATAGAAGTGGGCTATCGCCGGACAACTCTGACTTTTAGATTTGATAGCGACGAGCATTTATTGCCAGCAGCTTTTTTAGCGATTGTTCCTTTTAAGGATGCCTTGGAAACTCAGAAAAATGTGGTGGCGGTTGGCAAAACTATCGCAAATCAAAATTTAGAAAAAAAACGGATAATACAGTTATCTAAAGCATTGAATGCAGCAATGGCTAATTTAACTGATGTGAAAAAAATGCTGGAAACAACAATAAATGTCTCTCAGGAAACAAACTTTTTTCAGTCACCTACCCAAACTATTTTAATTAGTTCGGGGCAGGAGAGTTTTACCGTGCAGTCTCATCAGGATTTTGGTCGGCGAAGTGGAAATAATCAGGAGAGTAAATTTAGTTTGGCTGTGGGTCAAAAAGTAGTTGATTTTCTGGCAAGTTTTGATTATCTTGATTGAGAAATATCAACAGTGAAATCGATTGATTGAGGTAGAAGTCCATAATTCGCTGCTCCGCTTTTTGCGATCGCACTCCGAGCCGCGCTGGCCCCACCATTTAACGATGGCGCGACTGGTGGCGCGGGCTTTGCGCTTGGGGCGCAGCGCTCTGATCCAAACTGGGCTGCCGGCGTCCGCTTACCGACAGCGGTATCGAGTCAGCTATTTGATGCCGATTTTGATGTGGCCGGATCCGGTGATTTTAGTGGCGCCGACACCGCTGCTGGAACATTTGCAGATGGTGGAAATTCCGCGATTGCAAGAGTGGCTGCAAACTGAGCGCCCGTTAGCGAAGCCCTCGAAGAGGATCGAGATTTATTCCCATAATGCCGCGGGACGAGGGTTGATGCTAGCAGATCCGCAGTCTTGGCTGGCGGCGCGCTTGGCAGGAAATTCGCAACTTCACAACAATATTCCGACAATTATCGACGGTGTGGATGATTTGGAAGTTTGGACGCGACAGCAATTGACGGTGGGTTTGGAACCCGCTGACTGGAATGATTTAATGGAATCTGGCCCAATGCTGGCGGATGCAATTCGAGAAGCGCGGGTGTTGCTAACGCGGGCTGTGTTTCAGCATCCAGCTAAGCCTGATGAGTGCTATTTGCTGGAAACGGCAGAGCAAAATATTTTGCAAGGGCTGTTTGAAACGATCGAGCAAAACCCTGGGATTCCGCCTGCTTGGAGCAATTTTTGGCAGCGGTGGAACACAAACGGGAAACTGCGGTGGGCACAAATTCATCGCTCTGCTGGGTCATTTTCGCTGTTCTGTGCGCCGGTGCAGGTGGCCGAGGTTTTGAGCAAAATTTGGTCTGCCGTGCCTGTGGTGTTGATTGGGGGGGCGGTGGATGTGGAACAGAAGGCTCCGATCTTCCGGCAAATGATGGGATTGCCTGAGTTGACGAGTGTGAAGTTTTCGCCCGATCGACAAAATGAGTTAATTCAACTGTACATTCCCAACTGGCTGCCGCTGCCGAATACGCCGGAATTTCAGGGTGTTTTAATGGAAGAAATTCGGACTTTGCTGTTGATGAGTGCGTCGGTGGCGGGTTTAACTGTGCTGATTGTGGGCGATGTACCGCTGAAGGCTCGGATGGCGGCGATTTTGGCTTCTGAGTTCGGTTCTCGGGTGCAGGTGGAAAAAACCGAGGTGGGCGACAATGCGATTTTGGTGACTGGATGGGAGTTTTGGCGGGAACATCAGGGTGAGTTGAGTGCGCCTCACTTGCTGGCGATCGCAACTTTGCCGCTACCTTCTTTGGAGAATCCTTTGGTGACGGCGCGTGTGGCTTTTTATAAGGAGCAGCGGAGGGATTGGTTTCGGTTGTATTTGTTACCGGCGGCGTTGAATGAGTTGCAAAGGGCGATCGCGCCGGTGCGAGAACGTCAGGGGGTTGTGGCGATTTTTGACAGTAGGGTGATTCACCGCAGTTACGGACAGCAAATTTTAGCGGCGCTGAGTCCGTTTGCAAGGATTGATTATTTGGATACGACTTGGTTGACGCAGGCTTGAGATGACCTGTTGGCGTATAATTTGGTTGTTATCGAATTGAAATCTAATTTAGTAGACAAAAATTATGGGCGAATCTAAGCGTCGTAAAGAGTCGATCGGCGATGGATACGGTAAAGAAGAGCGTATCTATCCCTGGCTACCAATTACGAAAACTCAAAGCGAAGATTTTCTGAAGTGGACATCTCGCGGAAGCTGGGCGGGGATTAGTCTGTTGGTGGGTTGGTGGATTGTGGTGCGGTTTGTTGGGCCTGCGGCGGGTTGGTGGGTGGTTGATTGATGGTGAGGTGCGATCGACAATTGGGCGATCGCACATTGTGTCGAGTTTTCACTCCGAAACCAGCGGCTGATTTTTTTGGGAAATTTTAGTTGCCAATGGGGAGTCAGTATGTTATGATAGTTATCTGCGGGCAATTAGCACAGTGGTAGCGCACTTCCTTCACACGGAAGGGGTCACAGGTTCAAATCCTGTATTGCCCATTCAAAATTTATGGTGACTCATTAGACATCTCCAAACAATAAAATATTCTGTCGGAGTGCGAGCCAGGTTGGAGGGTGAAGCATTTGGGAATAAAATTACAGGTTTTCAACATAAATTGTCGCCCAAATGCTTCACCCCTACAGGTATCAAACGGCTTGAGATTATTTATAGAGGTAACTTTATGATCCAAATAATTCTGAACTCAGAACAAGAAAAGTTATTGCAACAACTGTTAGAAACAGGGAAATATACAACCCCAGATCGGGTAATTACTGATGCTTTAAAAGCTTTATCAGAAAAGCAATATCTTAATCAACCTCGGCAAGTAGTAAAAATTCTTTCAGGAAAACCTGCACAAGAGTTACTAGCAGAAAAAATTAAAACGAGCTTGGAACTTAAGAATAATTATCAGCCCGATCCGCACCGACAAGCTTTAGCTGAAGATTTTAACAACTTATGTGAAGAAACTCAGGCTTTACACGCCGATAGTCCTTTAACTGATGAAGAAATTGCCGAAGAAATTGCAGCTTATCGGAGCGGAGAATGAGAAACAAACTGGAAATAAAGAGTAATTGACGTTTAGCTTAAGCTTCAACATATTCGCAAATAGAGACAGGTTCGGGAATCGGAAAAGCATCCTCTTGTAGTCCTTCAATATGGAATGCGATCGCCTCTTTAATTAAATTTCTCACCTCTTCTAAACTTTCAGCCACAGCTACACATCCAGGTAAATCGGGAACATACGCACCGTAGCTAGTTTGACCTTTTTCAATTACCACAGCATAACGCATTAATCTTCCTCCTCTAGTTGAGATTGTCGCAAAACACTTTTAAGCGTACCAATTGGCATATCAATGCCTAAATTACCTGACACAGTTACAGTTCCAGCCTTTTCTGGGTGTTTAAATTGACGATGACTGCCCCTTGTTCTAGCTAAATACCAATCATCATCTTCTAACATTTTAATAACTTCTCTAACTTTCATTGTTCATCTATCTATAAAACTAATCAACTCCCGCACTTATATCTCCATAATACGATCTAACTTCAGCAACCTCTCCATTGTAACCTGCGCGACTGATAAAAAACCTCATCCTGGTCAATCTGAAGACACTGTTCAACACAGCCAAAACTGCCGTAGCACGGGCTGTAAGCTCCCAGCGATCGCCCAAACCCCCCTCTTTTTATACTACACATATGCTACAATAAGATTGTAGCTCGTGTCTCCGCAGGAGGTTTCCTCGTGACAAACCCCAATCTTCCTCAAAATTTCAACCTAATCGTGCCCGCCGGAACCCAAATTGTCACCAAGATTGAGGTCAAAAACCCCGGTGGCGACCAATCTTGGAAACAAGGCGCAGTAGGTGTGATTGTCAAATCGCCTACAGACAATTCCCACGCATATTTAGTCAAATTGCCAGACGGAACACAAATTAGTCTGCGGCGACACGAATTCAGCATTCGCAAGCAGTTTCAAAGCGAAGGATTGGAGTCAGGAGGAGATTTTCTCGCCGAATACAACCTCTACGATTCTGTAATTTACCGCTGCATAGTTGGTTCGAGAGCTTACGGTTTGGATAACGAACAATCTGATACAGACAGGCGCGGAATTTACCAGCCGTCGGCAATTCTTCATTGGTCGCTTTATGGCATTCCAGAACAATTGGAAAATAAGGAAGATCAAGAATGCTATTGGGAACTGCAAAAGTTTTTGGTTTTGGCTCTAAAAGCTAATCCCAATGTACTCGAATGTTTGTACACGCCTTTGGTAGAAACTGTTTCTCCTGTAGCAGCCGAATTGCTGGAAATTCGCGAAATCTTTCTGTCGCAACTGGTTTATCAAACTTACAATAGTTACGTTTTGTCGCAGTTTAAAAAGATGGAGCAAGACCTCCGCAATACTGGGGAAATTCGCTGGAAGCACGCGATGCACTTGATTCGCTTGCTGTTGTCAGGAATTACGGTACTCAAGGAGGGGTTTGTGCCGGTGCGGGTGCAGGATTTTCGATCGCAATTGCTATCAATCCGCAATCAGGAAATCTCCTGGGATGAGGTGAATCGCTGGCGGTTGAGCTTGCACGTAGAGTTCGATCGCGCTTTTGCAGAAACTAAGTTACCGGAACGTCCTAATTACGAGCAGGCTAATCTGTTTTTGATTAAATCGCGTCAAAGTGCGATCGGGAGTTGATTTATAATTCGGCGATTGAAATCGCTTCTACACAAACAAAGTCCGCCTCCGCGGACTGAAAGAATTGATGATTTTTATGTGTGAATTTTGAAAAATTATGGTAGAATACATCTCCGAATTAGTCAAGATTATCTCCGATCGACCTTACCCGCTGCTGTTTGCGACTGTCAGCGGATCGCACTTATACGGTTTTCCTTCCGCAGATTCCGACTTCGACTTGCGGGGAGTTCATATCTTACCGCTACCAAAAGTAATCGGACTGATTTCTGGAGACGAAACAATCGAAGTTTCGGAAGTTCGGGAGAAGATGGAACTCGATTTAGTCACTCACGATATCAAGAAGTTTCTGGAGTTGCTGTTGAAGCGCAACGGCTATGTGTTGGAGCAACTGTATTCGCCGCTTATAGTTTACAGTAGCGAGGAACATGAGGAGTTAAAGGCTCTCGCCTCGAACTGCATTACCAAGCACCACAGCCACCACTATCTCGGTTTTGCTCAAACTCAATGGCGATTGTTTGAGAAAGAAAGCCCGCGTCGGGTTAAGCCGCTGCTGTACGTTTACCGGGTGTTGCTGGCGGGGATTCATTTGATGCAAACGGGGCAAGTTGAGGCGAATTTGGTTAAACTTAATGAGAAGTTCCAGTTACCGTATATTCCCGATTTGATTGCTCGCAAGCTGGCTGGGGCGGAAAAGTCGGTGCTGGAGGATACAGATATTGCATTTTATCACCAGGAGCGCGATCGGCTAATCAATGTATTAGAAGAGGCAAGTTTTACCAGTCATTTACCGTCAAATCCTAACGCAAAGGTTGCTCTTAATGATTTTCTGGTAAAGGTGAGAATGGCATCTTTGAATTAAGCTGTTTCATGTCTTATTGTCAGAATTAAGACGGGCGGGACGCCCATCCCACTCATGGTTTGGGAAGGTTTAATTAGTTGGTGGAGGACGGGCGGGACGCCCATTCCACTCATGGTTGGGGAAGGTTTAATGATTCGGTGGCGAGAGACTGTAATTGAGTGCAATCGAATCGGCGCGAAGCATGGCGTCAGCCCGATCGCAAATTCATAAAATGAGATACAGTAAAAGTATTGTCCAACCCTTGCACCATCAGAGGTCACAATGCAAATCACCTTGAGTCCAGATCAAACCCAAGTCCTTGAAGCTTTAGTAAAGCACGGTCAATATTCCTCTCTTGAAGAAGCAATTAACACAGCTTTGCTGTTATTAATTGACGACATTACTTTATCCGATAGCAGCAACAACCCAAACTATTTAGCTTGGGTTGAAGAAACTCGGAAGAAAATCGATATAGCACGAGAACAGGCGCAACGCGGTGAGTTGCTCAATGCAGATGATGTATTAGCTCAACTTAGAGATAAGGTGAAAAAAGCTAGAGAAGTAATAGTATGAATCGCTTGCTAATTACAATAGAGGCGATCGCTTTCAACTGCTCATCTACCTGAGAAAAGCGATATCTAACTGCCTCCGTTGCCGCGACTACGCAACTGATCTAATAGATACTGCCAGATTTGCTCAATTCTTTCTTCAATTTGTTCTATCCGGCGTTCCACAGCCATAAAGTTAGCTTTGAATTCAGCAACGTCGATGGCAAAAATTTCTGATATTTTGGTAACAGCAGAAGTTAGGGCGTCGGTTCTTTCTGTTAACAAGTTAATTTTTCCTGTTAACAGGCTGATTTGCTGCTGGGATTCCTGCTGTTGTACGGCTATCTGATTAATGCGATCGGTTAACTGCTGTTGCGATTCCGCTAACTGCTGTTGCGACTCCGCTAACTGCTGTTGCGATGCGCCAAACTGGTTAATGCGATCGGCAAACTGTTGTTGCGATCGCGCGGTTTGTTCAAGAATAGCCTCAATTCGGTCTAGGCGATCGGTCATTTGCTTATTTCCTCAGTTTTTGCTGCTTTACTCCGCTTGGGCTTTGACTTTGGCGAGGTTTCGTTTTTAGATGGGCTCTTATTGCTGATTTCTGGGGTGTTTTCTGCAAGCCAGTTTTCTACGAGTTCCAATAAAACCTGGTTCATAGAAGCATTTTGGTAAGCACAAACCCATCGAAAGCGCGATCGCAAATCGTCATCGCAGTAAAAGCAGAGCTTGACTGGCTTATCTTTATCGGTATCGTTCATAACCTGTACTGGTGTCACTGTTTCTAGAGTGACACTAATGCCAGCTTTGTTCTATAGCAATTTTAGCTACTTAGTGACTTAGTGTCAATAGCGCTATAGCGTCAATATGCCAGATTCTTTAGTCCGCGGAGGCGGACATCGTTTGTATAGCAGCGGTTTCAACCGCCGAGTTTTTTCTTATTTCTCATACCTGCGCGGTGTGTAAACCCAAATATCTCCAAATTTCCGAGGAATAATCCGAGTTTGACTCGAACCGACAATTACTAAAGTTCTCATATCCGCATCTTCCGGCTGGAATTCGCCAAGAGTACAAACGCGCACGGATTGGCCCGATCGCCCGAGGTTTCGCCCCAATACAACTGGGGTTTTAGGATCGCGAGTTTCCAACAAAATCTCGATCGCCCTTTTTAATTGCCAAACCCGCTGTTTCGAGATTGGATTGTAGAATGCCATAACTAAATCCGCAGCAGCAGCCGCCGAAATCCGCTGTTCTATGACCTCCCAAGGCTTGAGAATATCCGAAAGCGAAATCACACAAAAATCGTGCCCGAGAGGTGCTCCGATCGCAGCAGCGGCCGCCTGCATGGCAGAAATCCCCGGTGCTACCCGAATGTCGATGCCTTCCCATTCGGGTTTAGCGTCAAAGTCGATCGCCTCAAACACCGCCGCAGCCATCGCAAAAATCCCCGGATCTCCCGACGAAACCACGGCGACGGATTTACCGGATGCTGCTAAATCTAAAGCAAAACGCGCGCGATCGATCTCTTCCCGGTTGTCGGAATCGTGCCTGTTTTGTCCTTCCCGCAGAGTTCCGGCTAAGTCGAGATAGAACTTGTAACCCACCCAATCCGTGGCTTCCCGCAGAATTTCCTTAACTTCCGGGGACATCCAGGGTGCGCCTCCGGGGCCCGTACCGACGATCGCCAGTTTGCCGCGACTAACGCCGATCGCACTTGGATCGATCGGTTCGGTAGCAAGTGCGATCGCGCAACTAAAGGCGTTTGTGCGATCGTATGCGATTAACTGACTGTTTGCACCCGCTGCTGTCAGGCTAATTTGGGCGGCGGTGACATCAAAACTGGAATTATATTGTATTAATTTAACTGTGTCGAATTCCACAAGTTCGGGAAGATTCAAAAAACGGACTGGCACTTTAAAAAATTGGCTAATTGCTTCTAAAGTCGGATTTCCCATATCATGTTTTAAGGCAAAAAATCCGGCAACCGAGGCTGCTGCTAAATCTGCGTTTTCTAAGATTTGCTGCACGTAGGAAATTGCTATTTCCGGCTCAACATAGGATAGATTTGTAAGTGCAAATGCTGCAATTTGCGGGTGGTAAACTAAACAGTCGGGCGTCGGTACAATGGCTTTTTCGGTGACGCGGATGGTTAATTTGGCTTCGGGGGCGATCCTCTCCGTTGGCGTAGCCCCCGTAGGGGCGGGCTGCGCTAACGGCAAATTGCTCTCGGAAAGCCAGTTAGCAGCCCCTTCTAGCTGTACTTTCGCCCCAGCGAGCAAATTTGAAATAAAAGTCTTCGCGTCCTCTGGATTCGCCAAATAATAGCCTTGGGGAGGACTCAGCAGCGCCGTGCGAAACCGGATATCTCCCGTCGTCGTGATGGCGGGTTGTACGCCGAGGGCTGCGGCAATTTCTCTGGCCAAGTCGTTGACTCCGTGCAAACCTCCTAGCAGCGGTACAACGGCGCTTCCGTCTTCGGCGACGGCTAAGACTGGGGGTTCGGCGCGTTTGTCTGACAGCAGCGGGGCGAGGGTGCGGATGATGATTCCGGCGGCGCAGATGGCGATGATTGGGGTTTCTGTGGCGAATAGTTCTCGCAAGGTTTCGCCGAAGTTGCTAAAGTTGATATCTGTGTCGGATGTGCGATCGACTAAACCGTAAATCTGGGAACCTGGGAAGACTTTGGAGATTGTTTTGGCGATCGCTAGGCTGTTTTGACCTAGGATAATTATTGCGGGCGGAAGTCGATTCACGGTTTTATATATGGCTGTGTTTGGATTGGTTTGATTATTTTAATCTGTTGTTACTGAAATAAAACATATTTGACGAACCGCGAAGGCGCGTTAGGCGAAGCCGCGCGTAAGCGCTAGGGCGCGAAGGATGAGTAAGAAAAGAAGAAAGATATAGAAGAAGTTTATTTTTTTTTCTTCTCTATCAGTGTCACCGAATAGCAAGGGTTTGAAGCCCCAGCATGAAGGCAGATTGTGATAAGAACGGAGTTTAAATCTCCGCTTTTATCACTTCGCTGTCAACTGTCAACTGTCAACTGTCAACTGTTTAAAGGCATCTTGCCTGTGAATTTCTGAGATTAGTTGATTTTACCAACTTTGCCTTTAATATCCAGTTTATTGTTCTGTAAATTATTTAATTTGCGATCGTAAGTTGCGACAGTTATGGGAGTTGTATAGCGGATCTAGCGAAAGATTAGCGAACGTTGTTGGTAAGAGGACTCTATACGTTTAAGCGGTTATATAAGCTGTCAGTCATACCTCATCTTTTTGAGAAAGGCTATATGAATGAACTGATGAGAAGATTGAAGGGGTGGTTGTGTAGTTTCTTGATTGATGTTTCTCAGGTGCGATCGCCCAATTGGCACTACAAACCTGATAAACTGGGGCCTGTATAGTAAATAGGACTTACACCTAACCCTCATCAACCGGGTTTCTTAGCCGAAGTTCGAGTATAAATAACCAACCGAGTCTCAATTAGTTGCGTTTTAGAATGAGAAAATTTTTAGCATTAGTTGTGTTTGGGATGATACTTGCCCTCTCTTCTGTAGCTGTGGCCGCTCAACCTTTGTCCGTCGCTTATCCTCCCGCCAACCACAAAACGATCGCCGATCGCATTTTTCTGATCGGTACAGCCCCGCCAACCGGACAAGTATCGGTAAATGGCCAGCAAATTGCGCGCACCGCCGCCGGCCATTTCGCCCCGACTTTTCCCCTGCAAATCGGCGAAAATGTCTTTAGCTTGCGTTACCAAAATCAGCAAGTTCTTCTTAAGGTGACGCGCGAGTCTAATCAGCCACAAGTCCCCGCAGGCTTGGCTTTTGCAAAAGATTCCCTGACGCCGAAAGTCGATGTAGCCAGTTTACCGGGGGAATATATCTGCTTCGGCGCGATCGCTCCGGCGAATGCGCGAGTTGCGGTAAAATTGGCTGGCGTTGATATTCCTCTCAAAGCGCGATCGCAAGTCGAACTCCCCGACAACAAATCTGTCTTGTTAGGCGAAAACTCCCCCATTAAAAAAGGCAGTAGCGAACAGTATCAAGGCTGCGCTAAAACCCCGGAAAACTCCGGTGAATCTAAGGCAGAAAAAATAGATTTGGGAGTGCCAATATTTTATCTAACAATGAACGATAAAATCATCACTCAACCAGGTACTGGCAAGATTTCTATCCTCTCTCCAGCCGAGTTGGAAGTAGCAGAAGTCACAGCAGATCCGGGTGTTGCTAGAACCGGGGCGAGTACGGATTTTTCTCGGATGACACCGCTGCCGAAGGGAACTCGCGCCACAGTTATCGGGCGCGAGGGAGAATGGATTCGGCTCGATTACGGCGCTTGGATTAAAGCATCGGAGGTGCGAATTGTCAAGGATGCGGTGCCTGCGCGATCGATTATTCGCAGCGCCAAATCGCGTCAAGTTTCCGGCTGGACAGAAGTTTTATTCCCCTTAGAAATACCAGTCCCAGTCACGGTACAAGAAGGTGAACGCACTTTTACTTTAACACTGTACAATACCACCGCTCAAACTGACATTATTCGTCTCGACGACGATCCAGTAATTTCGCGTTTGGCATGGCAACAAATCTCGCCACAACAAGTACAATATACTTTCAATCTCAAATCTGCCCAGCAGTGGGGATATAAATTGAGATACGAAGGCACAACTTTAGTGCTGTCTTTAAAACACCCGCCAGCCAATACAAGCGGGGTGCCGATTTCATCAGAAAAACCGCTGTCAGGAATTAAGATTCTGATCGATCCGGGACACGGCGGCCCGCAGGATTCCGGGGGGGTTGGCCCTACAGGCTATCGCGAGAAAACAGTAGCTTTAATTGTGTCGAAATTGGTGCGGGAGGAATTGGTAAATCGGGGCGCAAATGTGGTAATGACGCGGGTGGAAGATGTCGATTTGGATTTGCCGCCGAGGGTGGAAATGATTCAAAAAGAAGAACCTGCGATCGCAATTTCGATACACTACAATGCTTTGCCAGATAACGGCGACGCGATAAATACCAAAGGTGTCGGGGCTTTCTGGTTTCACCCGCAAGCGCACAGTTTGGGAATGTTTTTGCACAATTATTTAGTTGCAAAACTGAACCGTCCGAGCTATGGTATATTCTGGAACAATCTAGCGATGACTCGTCCTGCCGTTGCTCCATCTGTTTTAATGGAATTGGGATTTATGATCAATCCCGAAGAGTTTGAATGGATTGTGAATCCGACAGAACAGCAGAAGTTAGCTTCTGCCATTGCCCAAGGCATTACCGAATGGTTTGCTTCGGTAAAATAACATTTCGCAGTAAGGACTTCAGTCCTTCCAACCCAAGGAGATTAAATAAATGTTGAGTTTGAGTCAATCAAAAGCCTTTTTCATTGCAGCCGCCTTTGCAAGTTTTAGTTTTTCACTTTACAGCTTTCCAGTTTTCGGGAAAGAGCAAAGTCTTTCGCCGGAAAAAGTAGAAGCTTTAAAAAAGCAAACTCAATGCTCGTTTATTACAGGTGAAGGCGGCCCGGTTAACATTCGCAAAGGCCCCGGCAATAAGTACCCAGTTGTAGCTAAACTCAAAAGAGGAGACGGAGTTCGGGCTGTTAGCAGACAAGGTAGTTGGGTGAAAATTGCGGCCCGAACTTCTGGGAATGCTCCTAATGAAACTTTTACAATCCTTGACGGTTGGGTGAACAATAAATTTATCAATGGTTGTTCCGAAGACCAATTTGATAGATGGCGGAAATAGATTCGGTACTCTAAGGAATGAAAATTAAATAACTTACACGCTCGATGATTGTTGTGGGATGGGCGTCCCGCCCGTCCTTTCTGCACGGGCGGGACGCCCATCCCACAAATTTGCTTAAGTTATTTAAAGAGCGCTGAAGCGCAACTACGTACCCTTATCAATCTGAAGACCAATTTGATACATGGCGCAAATAGATTCAGTCTTCGATAAAAGTTTCACAATACTTCTGAGGTATGTAGTTGCGCTTCAGCGCTCTAGGTCAAAGAGCGCTGAAGCGCAACTACGTACCCTTATTTAATAAGCCTCGTACAAATATTTTTATGATACAATAAAGAGGTTTGCTAAGAGTTGATTGAATCCTAACTCCAACTTATTTTCACTCTTGTCTTTCTATAAAGTGTCATACTCTAAAAACTCAATTGGTAATTAATAATGCACAAGATTCCTGTTACAGTGATCACTGGTTTTCTCGGTAGCGGCAAAACCACCCTAATTCGCCATTTATTGCAAAACAATCAAGGCCGCCGCATTGCTGTTTTAGTTAACGAATTTGGCGAAATCGGAATAGATGGAGAATTGCTGCGCGATTGCCAAGTTTGCGATGAAGAAGAAACTGTCACCAGCAATATTGTCGAATTAACTAATGGTTGTCTTTGCTGCACTGTGCAAGAGGAATTCTTGCCGACTATGCAGGAATTGTTGAAGCGCAAAGACCAAATTGATTGTATCTTAATCGAGACTTCTGGCTTGGCACTTCCTAAACCTTTGATTCAAGCTTTTCGCTGGCCGGAAATTCGCACGGGCGCTACAGTTGACGGTGTGGTTGCTGTTGTTGATTGCGAGGCTGTTGCTAACGGTACTTTTGTTGGCGATATTGATGCTTTGATGGCGCAGCGAGAGGCTGATTCGAGTTTGGATCACGAAACGCCGATCGAGGAATTGTTTGAAGATCAGTTGGCCTGTGCCGATATGGTACTGTTGACGAAGGTCGATCGCGTAGATGCGGAAACTCACCAGAAAGTTCAAACCTGGTTGCAGCAAGAGTTACGCCCGAGTGTGAAAATTGTGCCTTGCAAGGCTGGCGAAATTAACCCGGATGTGCTGTTGGGATTTAATGCAGCAGTTGAGGATGATTTGGAGTCCCGCCCGAGTCACCACGACACGGAAGAGGAACACGAGCACGATGATGATATTAACTCGACTTTCTTTATTGCCGATCGCGAATTTGAACCAGAAGCTTTGGTGAAAAAGCTGCAAGCCTTGATGCAGCAGGAAGAAATTTATCGGATTAAGGGGTTTGTGGCGGTTCCCAAGAAACCGATGCGGATGGTGTTGCAAGGTGTTGGCGATCGCATAGAATGTTTTTACGATCGCCCTTGGCAACCTTCCGAACTCCGTCAAACCAAGCTGGTGCTGATTGGCAAAGAGTTGGAGCGCGATCGAATTGCAGCTATGATTGGTAATTAATTGTCTGGAGTCATCGGTCATACCTACAAAGGTTCGTAGTGAGGAATGCAAGTCCTTGTTCTATGGATGCGGACTTGCATTCCTCACTACCACCTGCACAATCCGACAGGCTCTGGCGAACAATTTATTAACATTATTTAATATTGTTGCTGATGCCAACAAGTGTAGGCTAAACTAGCGACAATGGTTATCATTCTACAAAACTAGAGGTAAAATATGGTTACTGCTGGAGCGATCGAATCAGTTCCCGTGACCGTTCTCACAGGCTATCTGGGTGCAGGTAAAACTACGCTACTCAACCACATTTTAACACAAGAGCACGGCAAAAAAGTTGCAGTCATCGTCAACGAATTCGGCGAAGTAGGCATCGACAACCAACTCATCATTGATGCCGACGAAGAAATTTTTGAGATGAACAACGGCTGCATTTGCTGTACAGTCCGAGGCACGTATGGCAACATTGGGATGCCGAAGAAGTTCAAGAACAAATTGCCTTTGCTGACGTGGTTTTGCTCAACAAGACCGATTTAGTAAGTGCGGAAGAATTGGCAGAATTAGAAAAAAGAATTCGCGCCATGAATGCAATAGCAAAAATCCACCGCACTCATAACGCAGAACTAGAAATTGATGCCTTGTTGGGCGTCAAAGCATTTGATTTGAACCGGGCATTAGAAATCGAACCCGACTTTTTGGGCGTACACGTTCACGAACATGATGCAACAGTAAAATCAATGGCAATAGTAGAATCTGGTGCTGTTGATGGCGACAAATTTAGTGATTGGATTGGCGAATTATTGCGAACTCAAGGCACAGATATCTTTCGGACAAAAGGCATTTTAAATGTATCTGGACAAGAAAAGCGCTTTGTTTTTCAAGGAGTACATATGCTGTTCGATGGCAGACCGGATCGAGCTTGGAAAGATAGCGAAACTCCGAAAAATGAACTCGTATTCATTGGCAGGAACTTAAATGAAACTCAATTGCGAGAGGATTTCCGTCGGTGTCTAGTGTAAAAGAAACGGGTAAAAAAAAGAGCAGCCACGGTGAGCTAATTCTGCAATTTCACGCTCAAGAAATGCTATCTGATTACGTAACTGCTGTTACTTGGTCGCCGGATGGTAAAACTTTAGCAGTTTGTTCTGCTGCGGGCGAAGTAATGTTGGCGACAGTAGGGGCAGTTAACAAATTGTCCTTACAACCGCTGCAAAGTGCCACAGGAAAATCGGCAGATTGTTTGTCTTTTTCGGCAGACAGTCAATTCCTAGCCGCGGGCGGACAGGATGGACGGGTGCGAATTTGGCGCGTTAATTCTGGGGAATTAATTGCTGATTTGGACAACAAGCGCGTCTGGGTTGATAAGTTAGCTTGGAGTCCCCACTGCAATCATTTAGCTTTTAGTATGGGCCGCTGCGTTCAAATCTGGAATGCTGATGATAATGTTGTGGAAGTAACGCTGAATTTCGACTCGTCATCTATTCTAGATTTAGCATGGCATCCGATTGTTCAATACCTGGCAGTTAGCGGCTATCAAGGTGTTAAAGTTTGGAGTGGCGATGACTGGGACGAAGACCCAGAATTTTTATCAGTACCGTCTGCAACAGGTGCAATTGCTTGGTCGCCGCAAGGGCAATATTTAGCTTGTGGCAATATGGACAATACTCTAATTGTTAGTGAATGGGGTAATTTGGAACCGTGGGTAATGCAGGGTTTTCCGGGGAAGGTTCGGGAGTTGGCTTGGTCGGATCAAACTAATTCTTTGGGTGCACCTTTGTTGGCTGCTTCGAGTTCTCAAGGTGTTTCTGTTTGGGACAGAGATGCTGATGAAAGTGTCGGTTGGGAAGGTTGGGCCCTAGAGGTGCATGAAAATGTCGTAAGTGCGATCGCCTTTCAACCTAACACATTTTTATTAGCTTCTGCATCCGCAGACGGTCAAGTTTGTTTGTGGTATGAAGCAGCACAATTGCTGCAAGTTCTAGAAGGTGCACAGGGCGGTTTTTCGTGTCTCGCATGGCATCCTGACGGTCAATTTCTGGCGGCTGGCGGGAATGGCGGCGAATTGGTGGTTTGGTCAAAGTCTATGCGCGGCCACGGGTTCGGGCGGCGCTAAGTTGGCATAACGGGCGATCGC
>NZ_JAEQCB010000008.1:0-23461 GCF_020738785.1 Microcoleus sp. PH2017_05_CCC_O_A
TCAATTTGAATTCATAAGTCAGATTGAACACTTGCATCACCTCCTTGTTTGATTTTACCCAATTTCTACAAAATGGCAACAGGATTTCTAGAATAAAGTAGTCCTAGAAGGACGAGGCTCTAACCCCCTAATTTTGGTAGTTTTTTATTTTTAACCGATCTTGCGTCTCTATTATTATGACCCTAGACAGGGGGCGGCTGCGGGCTTAGGACACTTCTTCTGGGTTTGGTATGGTTGACAGCTCGCGATCGGCTAGGCGGCTGCCTTGTCTGAATTTGGAAATTTCAATAAAATAACTGAAAGTGAGATACTCTTTCACAGCGGAGGAATCCAGCTCAAGATTATCGATCGAAATTAATGCGATACCAGCTTCGTCCTAGTTCGAGATCTACTGTTTTAGGTGTAAGCCTATCTCAGCAACTTGGGTTGATGAACGAAGAATCCCCTCGCATCAACGGCAGGGAGTGTCAAAAATTTTAACATCCTACAAGTCAGGAGGTATAGATTAGTGTCTGTCGAAATTATTCAAAAGCCTTCTACAGTCCGCAAGCTTGCGCCGCGCTACCGCGTGCTGCTGCACAATGATGATTTCAATCCCATGGAATACGTGGTGCAGACTTTGATGGCGACGGTACCCAGTCTGACTCAGCCACAGGCTGTAAATGTGATGATGGAAGCCCACACCAACGGGCTGGGACTGGTGATTGTTTGCGCTCTCGAACACGCTGAGTTTTATGCTGAAACGCTCAACAATCACGGATTGAGCAGCAGCATCGAACCTGATGATTAGAAAACTAGAGGCACCTGAAAGTCTTAACCCACCGAGTTTTTAACTCATATTGAATAGCCTCATACCAAAAAGCCAAGGGACTAACCTTGGCTTTTTGGTATATTTAATGCGGTCGATCGCCAGACTGGAAGAGTAAAGGTTGGGAGCAACCGGGCCGGAAATTATTCGGACGGTGGTTCAAAGCTAGGTGGCCTCGATCCCAAATTTCAGCTCTCCAATCTCAAATCTCGATCGTCGGAAATTAATTAGGAAATTAATAACGTCCGCCGCCGCCGCCGCCACCGCCGCGACCAAATTTGCCTGGGCCGCCGCCGCCCCGGTTGCCGCCGCCCCGGCCGCCTTCATCTTCGCGGGGCTTAGCTTTGTTAACTTTGAGATCGCGACCCATCCACTCTGCTCCGTCGAGAGCAGCAATCGCTGCATCTTCTTCGGCATCTGTTGACATTTCTACAAAACCAAAGCCGCGGGGGCGACTGGTTTCTCTGTCGGTAGGTAGATGTACTCGCTTAACGGTTCCGTATTCGGCGAAGACGGTGGTGATGTCTTCTTGGGTAACTTGGTAGGATAAGTTACCGACGTATATCGACATGAGGAATAACTCCAAAAATTAGACAGTGCAAAGATTTCAGTTTCGGAGAGTCCCCTGCCGATACAGAAGGGCAAGTTTTTAAACAATTCTGTAGCAATGAACAAAGCCTGCAACCGAATCTGATACACTTGGAATTTTAACACAGAATGGCGTCTTTTGAGTAGCTTTGGCCACTTAATTAAGTCGTTACAATTCAATCTCAAACTTTGAGGGTATTCAGAAACCGGATTTTGAGCTGTGATGTTTTGTCAAACTCGAACGCGAGAAAGTTCTGGGACAGACCGGCTACCGCAGGAAAGATACGTCTAGATTCCCAAAATTGGTACTCAAAGCGAGATTCAGGTTTTCCAAGGCTTTGACTAACCACACCAGGCCTTCTCGGGTACAAAATTCGTAGTGACCGAACAAAATTGCCAACCGCTTTTCTAGGTAGGGCTTGACTTTGCCACAAATTAGCACGATTTTCAGCAGCAAACCTGTGGTTTGGGTGGGCCCGAGGTTTGAGATCAGGTCGATGAAGACAAAGTGGTTCGGCCGCGCAGGACTCTCTACTACTAAAAAGTTCAATAACTGGCTGCAAGTTCTGATCGTTAAAAATTCGTTGAACTTCTGAGCATCGTTGTGGGGAAAGGTATTTTGTAGTTGTTTATACAGTTTTTCGTTAAATTGACGTTTGCCGTAGCCATCGTCGGTGACGGAAGAAATTAGGTATTCGTATAAGTCGTCTTTAAAGGATCTGTAGGACACACTTGTGCTGGTGTTCGCCATGAAGCGGCCGGCTAGCTGTCGGTAGGTATCGGCTCCTTCGACTTTTCCGACAAATTGCTTGAGGGCAAAGAACAGCTCTGGGTCGCTCAACAGCGTCGGGTTTTTTATAGTCTGTATACTTCTGCCGAAGGAGATTGAGGTATGCCGGCGGGCTGCTTGGGCTTTTCTCACTTGGTGAGCAACGTATTGTGAGAGGTCGATTTCAAATTGCTGCTGCTTTTGAGCTTGGATTTTTTGAATAATTTTTTGCTGTTCGTAGGTGCTGTCGTCGCTGAGGAGGCAGTGTTTGTAGAGGTAAGGGTATCGGGGAATTAAGGTTCCGAGGGCTAGGCTGGCGGGAGTTTTGCCGTTGCTGTCTTCATTACTGTGGGTGATGACTTTGGCTAAGCGTTTGAGTGTGAGGTATTGTTCGCTTTGGGTAAATTGATTGACTAATTGGGGGATGGAGTGAGTAGGGCGCGATCGACTATATCGAGATAATATTTTGGGGGCTTCTTCAAACAGAGCGATCAATTCCGGGATAGCTGCTTGCTTGCCGGGGTATGTTTGCCAGCGGTTGATCAGGATGTGGCAGCAACGGTTGAGGATGTATTTGAATTCTTGTTGGGCGTATGGTGAGGCTGCTATTTTTTCGAGTGCTTCAGCGATGGTGCGATCGCGATATCCGTTACCGTAGATAAACAAAGTGCGAAAACGGTCGATTAGTTCGATCGGCTGCTCTACTTGTACCAACTCCAGCCAGTGGTTGTAAAGTAGCTGTTCTTCTTCCTGGCTCTGTCTGTTATAGTCGTTCACTGTGGATTAACCCTCCAAAAGGATTGGGCAGGAGCTTTAAGCGCCATTGGCAGATATGAATTGGCAGATGAAGCACCACAATTGAGTCAACCGATTTTAGATTTTAGATTTTAGATTTTAGATTTACTCCACAGATTCATCTGGAAGCTTCAACTGTAGTCTAAAATTTTAATCTCTCCCCGACTTAGGTCGAGGGCTTGTATCCGTTGTTGGGTAGGGTCAACCGAGCTTCTCGCCTCCCGAGGCTTAGGGGTGGAAGTGGCGATCGCCTTAAGCAGATCTTTTTTACTTAGTTCAATACTTCGGACAGTTTTTTAACGGCCGTGTAAGCCGAGAGCGAGTAAGCCCTGCCATTTTTTACGCATTTTCTGAAACTTAGGGCTGAACTTAAACATTCGGAGGCTCGACCAGATCTAAAACTGTCCGAAGTATTGTTAGTTAAACTATTTGTCAACACCAGCATGACATGAATTGTTTGCAATTAGCAAGGCCTAAAATCACCACAAACTTTGTAAATTATTGGTAAAGATTGTGGGTGTGTTCTAAATAATTTATGGCTGGGCAGAGGATTTATTATTACCCGAAAGAATTGGTTGAAAGCCCCAAGCCTGCTCGGGAGAAATTAAAATCAGACTATTCATTACTCCAATCCTCGGACTTAAGGGTAGATGTCGCTCTCAAACTGTCAACTGTCAACTGTCAACTGTCAACTGTTGAAGAGTGTCAAGGTCAATCCTAGTCGGCAGCCCCCTCTTATACCATTTGCGATTGGCGATTTGCGATTGGCGATGGGAATGACTGAGGACTCCCAGGGTTTAGATTCCGGGCAAAGCTTGCATTCTTTTTTGAACTGGTGTCAGTTAAATGTGAGGTGGGGCGAGGTAGGATTAGCTGTGAAAATAATGATTTGAAATGTGAGTGCTGGTAATATGGTCTGTCGCGTAAGTATCGCCCAACTTGCTGAAATTTTAACTGTACCTTTGCTTGCTGTGTCTGAGGACGTTCTGACAGTTGTAGGGACAGGTATTGCTACAGATACGCGCACCATTGAGGGGGGCGAAGTATTTTTAGCGCTGCGGGGAGAAAATTTTGACGGGCATCAGTTTGTGGCAAAAGCCCGGGATTTGGGAGCGATTGCTGCGGTAGTCGATCGCACTTACCAAGCAGAAGTTCCCAATTTTCCGCTGTTGCGCGTTGACGATACTTTAAAAGCTTACCAGGCGATCGCCCGTTGGTGGCGCGACCAATTCAGTATACCGATAATTGGTGTTACTGGTTCAGTAGGTAAAACTACTGCCAAAGAATTAATTGCGGCGGTTTTGTCAACCAGCGGAAATGTTCTGAAAACTCAATATAACTACAACAATGAAATTGGAGTCCCGAAAACTCTGTTAGAGCTTTCGCCGACCCACAATTATGCTGTAATTGAAATGGGAATGCGCGGGCTAGGAGAAATTGCGCTGCTGTCGCAAATTGCGCGTCCTACTGTGGCGGTAATTACTAATGTAGGAACGGCGCATATCGGGCGATTGGGTTCGGAAGATGCGATCGCCCAAGCTAAGTGCGAACTGTTAGCGGAAATGCCTGCTGAAAGTATTGCTATTCTCAATCACGATTCTGACAGATTAATGGCAACTGCGGCGCAAGTTTGGCAGGGAAAAACTTTAAGTTACGGATTAGAAGGCGGCGATTTGTGCGGGGAATTGCTGAATAATGATACAATGCTTGTAGAAGGTGTGGAATTGCCGCTGCCCTTGGCTGGAAGGCACAATGCTGTAAATTATTTGGCGGCTTTGGCGGTAGCAAAAGTTTTAGGGATTAATTGGGAAGTTTTACAGCAAGGTTTGTCTGTACAGTTACCGGATGGACGGGCGCGCCGCTACGATTTGCCGCAGGATGTTGTGATTCTGGATGAGACTTACAATGCTGGTTTGGAGTCGATGTTGGCGGCGCTGAGATTGTTAGCGGATACTCCGGGAAAGCGCCGGATTGCGGTGTTGGGTACGATGAAGGAATTGGGCGAAAGGGCGATCGAATTTCACCGACAAGTGGGAAAGGCGGCGCGGGATTTAAACCTCGATGCTTTGTTTGTGTTTGCGGATTTTGAGGAAGCGGCGGCGATGGCGGCGGGTGCGGCGGGCGTGCCTTTTGTGGAGATAGGAGATATTACGGCGCCCGATGGGCGGGAAGATTTAGCAAAGCGGTTGTTGGGATTTGTTGAAAAGGGCGATCGTATTTTATTTAAAGCTTCTCATTCAGTGGAATTGAATCGAGTTGTCCAGAAGTTCCGTGCCGATTTTGCAGGCCAATAACTAGCAATTTGGTTCGTAGTGAGGACTTCAGTCCTCTCTCGTCGGATGCGGACTGAAGTCCTCACTACAAACCTATGTTTGAGATGATATGATTTAGTTTAAAAGTGCGATCGCTACGCCCCGGCTTGCGCCTACGAACTCTTCACCAAAGTAACCCCATGATTGCTAAAACTCTCAGTCCGCCCGAACAAATAGTTGAGCTATCGAATATCAGTTGGCAAACTTATGAAACTTTGCTTGCCGAAATCGGCGATAGGCCAATTAGACTGAGATACAATCGCGGCAATTTGAAAATTATGGTGCCTTCTCCTGAACACGAAATTTACAAAAGAGTAATAGGTCGATTTGTTGAAACATTAGCTGAAGAATTAGATGTGAGAATTGAACCTCTGGGTTCTACGACATTCAAACGTCCTGAACTCATTGGTGTAGAACCGGATGATTGTTTTTACATCCAGAATGCTAGTGCAATTAAAGGCAAAAAACGACTCGATATGAGTCAATATCCGCCCCCGGATTTAGTGGTGGAAATTGATGTTACCAGCAGATCCGACAATACCTTGCAGATTTATGCCGATCTGGGAGTGCCGGAAGTTTGGATTTACAACGGTTCGCGGCTCAGAATTAACAGATTGGAGAGTCAAGGGTATGTCGAGTGCGAGATCAGTTTAGCATTTCCGAGTGTTGCTATTTTAGAGATTGTCAGTTTTTTGGCACAGGCGGAAACAATGGATTATTTGGAATTAGTTAAAGCATTTCGGAATTGGGTAAAAAGCCAAATTAATCAAAATCAATAGTCCTGTTTATTTTAATCCTGGATGCAGATCGGAAACCGCTTTTTTTGACGACAAAACTTGATTGTGACCCGCAGATTGTGTAAAATTTTATCCCTCAATATCCCGATCGCTCTAACGGCTCGATTTCAATATCTGGATCAATCTCAATGGCTGCAAGTCTGGCATTCTCAACTATCGTATTTCCCATTATTGTATTGTGTACTGCCTCAAACTTAGATTCTGCTTCCGAAATTTCTTCGTAGTGTACAATCACATGATAATATTTATTAATTGGTTCTCCTGAATCTGAAAGTTCCACGGCAAGCGAATCTATATTCTGAGACTCTTCTGCTTTTTCGCGATATTCGTCAGCTAAATGTTCTAGGGCGATCGCGATCGCGTGTTCTTTCGTTTGTCCGTAAAAATTCATGGTATCATTGGGGCGATCGCTCAGAGATGATGATATCTGACACAGATACTGCCCGTTTGATTGAGCGCAAACGGCGATCGCAATTGTACCAGTAGTGCGATCGGGATTTATTTCGGCCATTTCAACCTCGCTATCTCATGAAATAAACTTGCTAAATTGTATCCGGGTCAATATTTAATTTTCGCAGTTTTGCGGCCAGGCGATCGGCACGTTGCATCTCTATCAAAATTGAGATGGAGGAGAACATTAGCGATAGGGTATTAGGAGACGGCATTGCCGTGTCCCTACAATATTATTTTGGGTAGGGACACGGCACTGCCGTCTCCTCTATATCATAGGTCGTGTAACCGGAATTGATATCACTCCCCTGACTGAATTTCATTCCTCACCCACTCCCGGAACAACCGCAGCAAAGCATTTTCCTTGGTAGTCCTCCTCAATTCCAAAAAGCGCAGCATCTCAACTTGCGACAAAAAAGGAAAAGTCGGAGAAACATCTCTTTCTGCATATTCCTGTGCTTCCAGTTGATAAATTATTAAACGATTTCCGTCGTAGCGCCAAACTTCCGGTACGCCTAAACTTGCATATAAAGAAAGGCGATCGATCGAACTGCTAGTCACGTCAATTTCCACTACTAAATCTGGTGGCGGATCTTGATTGAGATCGATTTGTTCTTTGTCCCAAACCACATTCTCATTTTGGATATAGTAGCACTGATCCGGCTCCAAACCGCGAGCCAAATCCTCGCGCCGACAAGTTAGAGAACCCAAACTCCGAATTTCGATGTTTAATTCTTCACTCACACTTTCCACAAAACGGCCTAAAATTTTCTTACTACCTTCATGGGGTGCTAAAGGAGTCATAATTTCTAATGTTCCTCGATCGTAAGTCAGGCGAATTCCTCCGTGTTCCCCTAACTCATTCAGCAGGGATTCGTAAGTTTTCCAGCTAATGTTTTTCAGCAGAATTCCGCTAGTTTGATTCTGGATCAGGGTGGCTGTCATGGCTACCTGCCTCGGTTTTAAATTATTAATTGTATGTTAGCAAATATGATACTTGACTTATTTCATCAATCTGCGATCGCCCGAAACCGCAAATCAACGCAAATCAACGCAGATAAAATTAAGATTCGTGGACGCATATATCGAAGAAACCGGGTTTTTCACCTACTTTCGTCGCTGCGGCGAAGATTTCGGAAAAAAACCCGGTTTCTGGCTACCTTGGGGACAATCGAAGAAACCGGGTTTTTCACCTAATTTCGTCGCAGCGGCGAAGATTTTCGGAAAAAACCCGGTTTCTGGCTACCTGTTCGTGGACTACGATCGCACTATTCGATCGCACTCAACACACTACTTAGCAGCTTGACGCTCTTTCGCATCCTTAATCACTTCCTCAGCGATATTGCTCGGACAAGGAGAATAGTGCGAGAAAGACATCGAAAACTGACCGCGCCCAGATGTCATGGTACGCAAATCGCCAATGTAGCCAAACATTTCGCTCAACGGCACATCAGCCTTGATCCGCGCTCCTGTTTGTCCGGTTTCCTGAGCTTTCATCATGCCCCGGCGGCGGTTGAGGTCGCCGATGACATCGCCCATGTGATCGTCTGGGGTGAAGACATCGACATTCATGATCGGTTCCAGCAACTGAGGCCCAGCCTTGGGTACAGATTGGCGGTAGGCGGCTTTAGCAGCAATTTCAAAGGCCATTGCTGAAGAGTCAACCGGGTGGAAACCTCCATCAACCAGGGTGAATTTCAAGTCTAAGCAGGGGAAACCAGCCAAGACGCCCACATCGATGCAGCTTTGGAAGCCTTTTTGCACGGCTGGCCAATACTCTCTCGGTACGCTACCACCAGTTACTTTTGACTCGAACACGAAGCCGCTACCAACTTCACCGGGTTCGACGATATAGCCAATTTTCGCAAATTGACCTGAACCACCAGATTGTTTCTTGTGGACATAGTTGTCTTCGAGGCGTTTGGTGATGGACTCGCGGTAGGCTACCTGCGGTTCGCCAACTTCTACCTCGACGCCGTGGGTGCGTCGCAGAATGTCCACTTTGATGTCGAGGTGCAGTTCGCCCATGCCCTTGAGGATGGTTTCGCCACTTTCTTCGTCTGTGACCATGTGGAAAGATGGGTCTTCTTGTACCATCTTGGTGAGCGCGGCTCCCATCTTTTCTTCGCCTCCTTTGAGTTTCGGTTTGACCGAAATGGAGATGACTGGTTCTGGGAACACCATTGGCTCTAGGGTTGCGGGATTTTTGGGGTCGCAGATGGTGTGTCCGGTGCGGACGTTTTTCATACCTACGATCGCAATAATATCGCCTGCTTGAGCCGAATCAATTTCTTCGCGGGAGTTGGCGTGCATTTCTACCAAGCGGCTGATGCGCTCGGTTTTGCCTGTGGCGGTGTTGAGTACGGTGTCGCCTTTGGATATCTTACCGGAGTACAAACGGGTGAAGGTTAAAGCGCCGAAGCGATCGTCCATAATCTTAAATGCCAGGGCGCGCAAAGGGCCTTCTGGATCCACGATCGCGAAATTGCCTGTTTCCTCGCCTTCGAGATCCACCTCAGGCTGAGGCGTAACTTCCATCGGGTTCGGGAGGTAGTCAACGACTGCATCGAGTACCAACTGGACGCCCTTATTCTTAAACGACGAGCCGCAGTAGGTGGGGAAAAATGCCATGTCGCGGGTGCCTTTGCGGATGCACCGCTTGAGGTCTTCGATACTCGGCTCGTTGCCTTCGAGGTACTGTTCCATCAGGTTATCATCCTGCTCGACAGCCAGTTCGATCAACTGTTCGCGGTATTTCTCGACATCATCGACCATATCGGCCGGAACATCCTGAATTGTGTAGCCCATCGGATCGCCCGAATCATCCCAGATCCATGCTTTGCGGGTGAGCAAATCGACCATGCCGCAAAATTTGTCTTCAATGCCGATCGGCAAAACCATTACCATTGGTTTAGCTGCGAGGACTTTATCGACTTGCTTGACAACTCGGTAAAAATCTGCGCCCGTGCGATCGAGCTTATTGATATAGACGATACGAGCAACTTTAGAATCGTTAGCGTAGCGCCAGTTAGTTTCCGATTGCGGTTCAACTCCACCGGAACCGCAGAACACACCGATACCGCCATCGAGAACCTTGAGCGAACGGTAAACCTCGATCGTAAAATCGACGTGTCCGGGAGTATCGATGATGTTGAGCTGATGCTCGTTCCAGAAGCAGGTAGTAGCAGCGGATTGAATCGTAATCCCGCGCTCTTGCTCCTGTTCCATGAAGTCAGTCGTCGCCGCGCCTTCGTGTACTTCACCTATTTTGTGGATTTTGCCTGTCAGTTTCAGGATTCTTTCAGTTGTGGTGGTTTTGCCAGCATCTACGTGGGCGAAGATGCCAATATTTCGATAACGAGTGAGATCTTTCATAAATTACTGTTGAGATTAAATGCGACGAACCGTCGGCGACCACCTGCAAGCTTGACAAGCGAGGAATTAATTCTGCCTTACCAGCCTGTACTGGCTGGATTTCCTTTTCCCTGTTTTTCTCAGGACTATCTTAATTTTGACACTTCTGGGTCATTCCTGGGAAGGATTCTTGGATCAATAAGTGGCCCAAGCCTGACAACTCATAAAAATACCCTATAGCTAGGGCAAAATCCTCTCACAAAGTAGGTTGGGCTGAGGCACTCACGCCCAACAAATTCGCCTGCGCCACCCTTCGCCAAACCTGATATTTTGCATCATTCTCAGCAAAAGCTTATACAGTGGGTTTCTTGACAAAAAATAGAGGATTTTACTTGAGTCTGTCACAAGAAACCTGATTTTTGACATTCATGCCTGATGTTAGTAAATCTACTATAACATAAAATAGCGGAATTTGTGTCATCATAAACCGATATTTTATACTTTTGTCCATAAGGTTTGTAGTGAGGACTTTAGTCCGCATCAAAGAGAGAACGAAAGTAGTTTTGTAGTGAGGACTTTAGTCCGCATCAAAGAGAGAACGAAAGTAGGTTTGTAGTGAGGACTTTAGTCCGCATCAAAGAGAGAACTAAGGAATGAGAATTAAATAACTTCCACAATTTTGTGGGATGGGCGTCCCGCCCGTTCAAAAAGGACAGGCGGGACGCCCATCTCACAATAACAATTAAAATTGTAAGTTATTTAATTCGCGATCCTAAAGTAGGTTTGTAATGAGGACTTTAGCCTGCATCAAAAAAAGGACTAAAGTCCTCACTACAAACCAATTTTACTACAGTCGTATTTGAGCCTAAGTCAAAATCGAGCCACTCATCATCCGTTGATATCGCCGTTCCAACTCATCCCGCACGACCGGCCATTCATCCAAAGTTTCATCATTCTCAATTACCATTTGCGCGGCCTCCCTCGCCAACTCCAAAACCTCCTGATCCTCCACCAAACTCGCCAAAGCAAAATCCGGTAAACCAGACTGTCGAGTTCCCAAAACCTGACCTGGGCCGCGCAATCTCATATCCATTTCTGCAATAAAAAATCCATCTTGAGATTGTTCTAAAACCTTCATTCTCTGCATAGCTTCCGCAGCCTTGGAACCGGGCATTAACAAACAATAAGAACGATTGCTGCCCCGACCGACTCGACCCCGCAACTGGTGCAATTGCGACAGTCCAAAACGCTCCGAATTTTCAATCAACATTACCGTTGCATTCGGCACATCTACTCCCACTTCCACCACAGTAGTAGATACTAAAATATCAGTTTCTTTGTCTCTAAACTTAGTAATCGCCTGATCTTTGTCAGCGCTACTCATCCTACCGTGGAGCAAACCTACCTTAAACTCAGGAAATATACTTTTTTCGAGTTTCTCTTTTTCCTCAATTGCCGATCGCACATCCAGCTTTTCCGACTCCTCCACCAGAGGCAGAACCACATAAACCTGACGGCCGCTCGCCACCTCCCGACGAATCAAATCGTAAGCCTGGAGGCGTTCTTTCGCAGACAGAACAGTCGTTTGAATCGCCTGCCGACCGGGGGGAAGTTCATCAATTTGACTCACGTCTAAATCGCCGTGCAGAGTCAGCGCCAGCGTCCGAGGAATGGGAGTTGCGGTCATCGTCAAAACGTGAGGAGATTCGCCTTTTTGCTGCAATTTAGCACGCTGCTGCACGCCGAATCTGTGCTGTTCGTCAATTACAGCCAAACCCAATTTATGGAAATTCACCGTATCTTGAATCAGCGCGTGAGTTCCTACTAAAACAGGTAATTCTCCGGTTTCTAACTGGCTGTGAATTTCCCGGCGCTTGGCTACTTTTGTCGAACCAGTTAACAGTTCGACAGACAAGTGCATCAAATTAAACCAGCCTACCAATTTCCGATAATGCTGTTCTGCTAAAACTTCTGTCGGCGCCATTAAAGCGGCTTGATAGCCGGATTGAATTGCTGCTAGCATTGCGACTACAGCGACGACTGTTTTGCCAGCGCCGACATCGCCTTGCACTAATCGGTTCATCGGCTGGGGCGAAGCTAAATCGTTGAGGATGTCGTTAATGACTCTTTCCTGGGCATTTGTCAGCGCAAAAGGCAAGATTTGATAGAACTGTTCGATCAATTTCCCGCTAGGAAGGATGACTGCGCTAGCTTGAGCTTTTCTTTGGGTTTGGCGGCGCTTTAAAAGGCCTAATTGCAGGTAGAAAAATTCGTCAAAAACTAAGCGGCGGCGGGCGGCGGACAAGCAATCGCGATCGAGCGGAAAGTGAATATTTGCCACCGCATCGGCTAAACCCATTAAGCCGTAACGCTCGCGCAAATCCTCCGGTAGCGATTCTGGCAACAGTTTCGCGGCCGGAATTGCTGCTAAGATCGATCGCCTCACCGAACCCGCATCCACCCCTTCCGTCAGCGGATAAACAGGAATCAGGCGGCCGACTTTCATAGATTCGATCGCACCGCCGGAGTCATCTAAGACTTCCAACTCAGGATTTTCTAGGGTAATGCCATACTTACCCTGCTTTACCAACCCCGAAGCAGCAAGTATCGCACCAGTACAATACTCGCGCTTTTTGAATTCTTGCCAGCCGCGATTGCTGTAGCGAGGCCCGGCAAAAAAGCGACTGATTTTAATTTCTCCGGTACTGTCTTTTAAAATTACTTCTAATATCGTTAATTTCTTATTCTTCGGGCTAGAAAAGCAATTGCAGCGCTTGACTTCGGCGATTAAAGTGACAGTTTCCCCCGCTACTAACTCGCGAATTCGTACTTGCTTTGCATAGTCGATGTGGTTGCGGGGATAGTAGTAAAGCAAGTCGTATACGGTATCTAAACCGAGTTTTAGCAAGCGGTTGCCGTTGGCGGGGCCGATGCCTGTCACGCGGGTTAACGGTTGATCTAAAGTCAAGCTAGGCGGTGGAGGTGCTGTGTTAAGCGGTGCGGTTCGGGGAACGGAAACGGCTGGAGTGCTTGAATCGGCAGCGTTTTCTTGTCTGACTTGTGTCGTTTGTTCTTCCCAAACTTGCTCCATTTGTCTGAGGAAACTGACTGTAATGGCGATCGAATGTTGGCGCCCTTCGAGATCTTTCTGAGGGTAGATGTCAAATTCCACCGCAAGTTGTCTGGCGCGATCGCGCGAAGAACCAGTGACAGCGCCTGCCAACTGTCTCAAACTCAGGCCGAGAAACTCGCTGAAGCGGTATTGACTGCCTTGGATGTCGTTAAATCCGCGATCGGCTTCTACGGAAAGAGCTTTTTGCAATCGCTGCCATTCTGGTTGGTTATTAGTCATCAGTCATTAGTTATTAGTCATTAGTCATTAGTCATTAGCGCGAGCGTCCCCGATCGCGAACGTTATTAGTCATTAGTCATTAGTCATTAGTCATTAGTTATTAATCATAGCTCAATAATTCCAGACAATTGTCAACTGTCAACTGTCAACTGTCCACTGTCCACTGACTAATCTTCAAACCAACTCAACCGCCAAGCCGACTCAGCCTCCACCACCGCCATTTCCCGCTGCTTTTTCTGGTAATCGCGACCGAGGGAGTTCAACTTTGCAGAGAGGTTGCGAATTTGTTGGCGCCAAGCCGATGTTCCCGGATCGGCAAACTCTATTTCCGACAACCGCAGTTTAATTGCTGTAATGTGCAAAGCATTAATACCGGGTCTTTTTCCCAAGTTTGGCGGTGCTGGTGAACTATCTGTTTCAATGATTAAGCTTAATAGGTTAGGTGGGCCCGCCACGCTGTCGGCGGACAATTCAGCAGCAGAAGCAGCTTCTAGAACCTGTTCTGGCAATTGACTGGGCAAGATTTCCGACTGTTGGAGCAAGCGGTTGGTGTCGCGAGACAGCAGCTTGAGAATCTGGGCGATCGACTTTTCAATACTATTTTGCCAGCGCGCCAAACTTTGCGGGGAATTGGCAATTGGTAATTGATTGTTTGTTGCTGGAAATTGATAGTTAATAGCGGAAAATTCGTTGTTTGCCTCTATTTCTTCCTCGACGAATTCGTTTTCCTCGATTTCTTCCTCGCCAAACTCGTCTTCATCTATTTCTTCATCTATTTCTTCATCTATTTCTTCCTCTTCCTCTTCCTCTTCCTCTTCCTCTACTTCTGATTCAGTCGTGAGCGATCGCAATTTTTCTTGAGACGCCGCAGCCAAACGCCTTACAGACTGCTGCATTTTTTGCCGCCCGTCGAAGGACAACTTGAGAAACGACTCCGGCACCGCTTGAGTGCAAAGGTGATAGCAAGCCAAAATCAACTGCTTTCGCACCGCTTGTCCCAAGGCAGTTAAATAACCATCGTAGGTACTGCGAAACTCTAGATTCAAGGCTGCTAAAGCCTCTTCGAGTCCTGCCAAATCTTGCTCTATGCGCTCTCTGGATCCCACCATATATCCCCTATAAAATTCAAATAGGACGATCGGCAAAACAACCCGATTTTTGCCACAAATTGTCTGATTGTCGAGTTAATTCTGGTTAGAAATCGGGCATAGGTTTCAAGAATCGCCTCCAACATTTTTATGTTTTTTATCTCTCGGTTTCTAGCTGAGTCTCGATTCCCCTCGCATCTCCCGGATAGTCGTAAAATATCGCTAAAATATCGGCTCTTGGGTACGTAGTTGCGCTTCAGCGCTCCGGCGCTAATTTACGGTACAAACGACTCAATGTGAAAACTCGATTCCCCTCACATCCCCCGGATAGTCATAAAATATCGACTCTTGGGTACGTAGTTGCGCTTCAGCGCTCCGGCGCTAATTTACGGTACAAACGACTCAATGTGAAAAAATGAAACAACTAAGTTAATCTTCTGAATTTTCAAGTTACCCATTTTCATACCCGGATCGAGCAACGCCCTCTTTCGGAATATTATAAAGAGCGCTAAAGCGCAACTACGTACCAAGAGCGCTAAAGCGCAACTACGTACCAAGAGCGCTAAAGCGCAACTACGTACCAAGAGCGCTGAAGCGCAACTACGTACCAAGAGCGCTGAAGCGCAACTACGTACCTATTTCTGTAGTCGTGTAAAAACTAAAAATTAAAAATGCAAAAAAATTAGGTTTTCACATTTTTAATTTTTAGTTTTTAATCTAAATTTTCGATTATTGAGCAGCACCCATTTGGGCGGCCACTTCATCGGCAAAGTTAGCTTCTACTTTCTCAATGCCTTCGCCCAACACAAAACGGACGAAACGGCGGACTTGGACATTTTCGCCAATTTGGGCGATCGTTTGTTTCACCAACTCTTCCACCGAGATATTTTGATCTCTAATAAAAGGCTGATCCATCAAACATAACTCTTTCATCCGCTTGTCAATCCGCCCTTGAACAATCTTTTCTTTGATATTGTCCGGCTTGTTCCCCAAGTCATCTTTGCCCATTTCAATTGCCTTTTCTCGTTCGACAATTTCAGCGGGGATATCTTCAACTTTCACGTATTCCACATTCGGGCAAGCTGCAATTTGCATTGCAATATTGCGTACTAAACTTTGGAATTCTTCGCGCCGTGCCACAAAATCTGTTTCGCAGTTAACTTCCACCAGCACTCCCACGCGGCCGCCCGTGTGAATGTAGCTGCCTACAAGTCCTTCTGAGGCAACCCGTCCTGCTTTTTTGTCAGCCCCAGCCAGACCTTTTTTCCGCAGCCACTCAATTGATGTTTCGATATTGCCATCGTTTGCGGTGAGGGCTTTTTTGCAGTCCATCATCCCCGCGCCGGTTTTGTCGCGCAGTTCTTTAACAAGTTTTGCAGATATGTCCGCCATCTTCTTTAAGTTCCCAATCAAAATTAGTTATTAGTCGTTAGTGCGAGCGTCCCCGCTCGCGAACCTTATCATTAGTCATTAGTCGTTAGTCATTAGTCGTTAGTGCTGTCCCCGCTCGCGAACCTTATCATTAGTCAGGAGTGCGAGCGTCCCGCTCGTGAACCTTAATGTTAATGATTAGACAAGAGTTAAGAAATAGCAAGTCAGCCTTCTGGCGGATTTGGTAGGTGTAGAACCCTAATTAATTTTGGTGTTCACACTGCGGAATGCTTTTGTCAGAAATCTACTAATGACCGAGACTAATGCCATTTACAATTAAAAATTAAAAATTAAAAATGTCCAACTAAAAATTATGATTTTTAATTTTTAATTTTCAATCTTTAATTTTTAATTGCTTGGTGTCAGATGCCGATAGCAATACTAGCTTTCGGTTTCTTCGCTGTCAGTGTCGCCGTCCTCGGGATCTACATAATTAGGGTCATCCAATTCTTCGATTTCGCCATCATATTCGGCGCCTTCGTAACCACCTTCGTAGTCGTAGTCTTCGTCAGAGTCGCCGCCTTGTTGACCGTGACGACCTTCGTAGATGGCATCAGCCAACTTGCCGACAATCAGTTTGATCGATCGAATAGCATCGTCGTTTGCTGGAATCGCAATGTCAACCAAATCCGGGTCGCAGTTGGTATCCAACAGAGAGACGATGGGAATTCCCAGCTTTTGGCATTCCAACACAGCATTATACTCGCGGCGTTGGTCTACTAGGACAACTCCGTCGGGAATCTTACGCATAGTTTTGATTCCGCCCAGATACTTCTGGAGTTTTGCCATTTCTCGGCGCAGCACGGAAGCTTCTTTTTTCGGCAACAAATCTAGGGCGCCGATTTCCTCGCGGCGCTCCAAATCCTTGAGGCGCTCGACGCGGGACTTAATCGTTGTCCAGTTGGTGAGCATTCCCCCCAGCCAGCGCTGGTTGACGTAGTAAGCACCGCAGCGTTGAGCTTCTTGGGCTACAATCCCGGCAGCTTGGCGCTTTGTACCGACGAACAAAAACTTTTTACCTTTTTCGGAGGCCACTCTCATGTACTCGTAGGCGTCTTCCATAAGCTGAGCGGTTTGCACGAGGTCGATGATGTGAACCCCGTTGCGCTCTGTGAAAATGTAGGGAGCCATTTTCGGGTTCCACCGACGGGTTTGGTGTCCGAAGTGAACCCCTGACTCTAACATTTGAGCCAAACTAACTACTGGCATTGTATTTTTAACTCCTGTATTCGGGTTAATCCTCCACCCGGTCGTATTTCTGAGGGTTTGCGCCCTCGAAACACCCGAAAACCCGGATGTGCGAATTTAAACAACTTTTCTAGTCTATCACCAGAAGCACCACTTTTTCTGACTATCTTAGATCCGTAGGGTAGGGTTTTCCGTAGGGTTGCGTGGACGGTGTGCACCGACTTGAGCGATGCCATTTTTCCAAAATCATGCAACTGTAGGGAAGATCCCAACCCATGACCAGTAAATCATCTCCCAATCTAAAATCCAAAATCTAAAATCTAAAATGGTATGAGATGTAGTCGGCGGGTTGGGTGCGGGGGGCGCACGATACGGTTAGAGTTACTAGCAACCGCTTCTGAAAAAACCAAAAATCCAGGTTCGAGGTTGCAGAAGCTTTCGTGAGCTTGTGAGAGAATGGCGTTGAAGCTGCGTGTCTTGTGCCTTCTTTCGTTCGATCGAGCTTTTATCGATTTTATTCGATCGGCAATTCTGTCGGCTTTACTAGAAAAAATTGGTTTAAACGCAACCCTTCTAGGGAGAAATTAAAATCAGACTATTCATGAGTCCAATCCTCTTCCTTTCAGGTAGAGGTCGCCCTCATCCCTTCTCTAAGCGAGCGGGTAAGCTGTCAACTGTCAACTGTCAACTGTCAACTGTCAACTGAATGCCACGCCCTCTCGATCCGCAAAAAACCTAAAGCTAAAAACGCCATGCCCATCCCCATTCTCGTCCTGCTTGAAGTTCTAATTGTCATCGCACTTTCTCGACTTGTCGGCTTAGCATTTCGAGCGATCAAACAACCTCAAGTTATTGGAGAAATTGTAGCAGGAATTATGCTCGGGCCTTCTCTCCTCGGTTTGATTGCACCAGATTTAGGAGCAGCACTTTTTCCAGCGGAGGCCGTTCCTTTCCTCAACGTGTTATCTGAGGTAGGGCTAATATTTTTCATGTTTTTGATTGGTTTAGAACTCAATCCTAAGTATCTAAAAAACAATTTAGATGTAGCAATTTTAACATCACACGTCAGCATTTTAGTGCCATTTTCTCTGGGAAGCTTCCTAGCACTGCTGTTGTACCCGATAGTTTCAAATAATAGCGTTTCGTTTACAGCATTTGCGATGTTTTTGGGCGCTGCGATGTCAATTACTGCCTTTCCGGTGCTGGCAAGAATTATTACAGAGCACAACTTGCAGAATACCAAATTGGGGACGCTAGCTCTGACTTGCGCTGCGGTAGACGATGTGACGGCATGGTGTTTGTTGGCGGTGGCGATCGCAGTTACGCGCACTAACTCGATGGTTGGGGCTTTACCGACAATTTTTGAATCTATAGTGTACATCGGTTTCATGCTGACTGTAGTCCGCTGGTTCTTGCAACGGCTTTCCAAGCACTACAACCGCACCGGCAAGTTATCTCAATTAGTGCTATCCGGCATTTACATGGGAGTTGTAGCATCAGCTTTAATTACTGAATGGATCGGCATTCACTTAATTTTCGGTGCGTTTTTGCTGGGTGCTGCCATGCCAAAAAATGCCGGACTTACCAGAGAATTAGCTGAGAAAACAGAAGATTTTGTCCTGATATTTCTGCTGCCAATATTTTTCGCTTACAGCGGTTTGCGGACTCAAATCGGCCTGCTCAATAGTCCCGAATTGTGGCTGCTGTGCGCGGCAGTTTTGGGAGTAGCAATTATTGGAAAATACTTCGGGACTTACGTTGCTGCCCGAGTCTGCGGCATCAGCAACCGCGAAGCTTCAGCGCTGGGGTGGATGATGAATACTCGCGGTTTGACTGAACTGATTGTGCTGAATATCGGTCTTTCTCTGGGGGTGGTTTCGCCGCTGCTATTTACGATGTTAGTCATTATGGCTTTAGTGACAACTTTTATGACTTCGCCACTGTTGGAGTGGACTTATCCGAAAAAGCTGATTCGGTTAGATATCTCAGAAGTAAGTTCGGATGATGATTCAGAATTAAAAGATTCGCCAATGGGTGGAGAAAGCGAAGAAATTAATAGAGAATTGCTGCCCAAGTATCGAATTTTAGTCCCGGTTGCTAATCCCAGCACGCAGAAAGGTTTGCTGCAATTGGCGATCGCCCTGGCGCAGCCTGCTGCGGATACAGGGGGTAGCGATTTGCAGTCGGCGGCGGTTCATCCTCTGAGTTTGATCGAATTAAATGAAAATTATGGTTTTGAAAGTACGCCCGTAGAAGCCGATCGCATTATTCAGGAACGCCGCTCGAAATTATCAGAATTGATAGAGAGTTTGGAATTGCCGGATGCGAAAAAATTCGTGCACCCAATCATTCGGGTTACTAAAGATGTGGCGCGGGAAACGGCGCAAATTGCGGAACTCGATCGCGCGGATTTGATTTTGGTAGGATGGCACAGGCCGACTTTTAGCAGCAACCGTTTGGGAGGGCGTGTCGGCCAAATTCTCAGCAACGCTACTGTGGATGTAGCAATTTTTGTTGACAGAGGTAGGGAACGGTTGAATAATTTGTTAGTGCCTTATGCGGCAAATATTCACGATGATTTAGGGTTGGAATTGGCGCTGAGACTGTTGGTTAATAGCGAGGAACGTCGTTTGACGGTGCTGCGGGTGGCGGTTGACGGGGCAGAGGGAAATGAGCTGAGTTATGAGTTTCAGCGAGTTATGGATCGGTTGCCGGTAGAAGTGCGATCGCGCATTGAAACTCCGATTGTGGAGGCTGCTGAGCCGATTCAAGCGGTGGTGGCGGCTTCTGCTAATGCTGATTTGACGATCGCGGGTACGAGTCGGGAGTGGGGAATTGAACGCCAAACTCTCGGACGGTATACTGATGAATTGGCGGTGCAGTGTCATTCTTCGCTGCTGATTGCGCGCTGTTACGTGAAAGTGCGATCGCACTTGGCTTCGGTACTTGTTGACAGTTGACAGTTGACAGTTGACAGTTGACAGTTGGCAGTTGACAGTTGGCAGTTGGCAGTTGACAGTTGGCAGTTGGCAGTTGGCAGTTGGCAGTTGGCAGTTGGTTATTTGTGAGGTGCTACCAATTCCCAATTCCCAATTCCCAATCCCCAATTCCCAATTCCCAATTCCCAATTCCCAATTCCCAATTCCCCATTCCCAATTCCCAATTCCCCATTCCCAAGATTATGAATCATTTAAGCCTTAAATCCCTGGCATTTTACGGGATTGCGATCGGCTCGGTTTCGCTGCTGTTTAAAGTGGTAACTGCTTACGGCGAAACAAGTTTAAAAGCGGCTCCGGCAATTGCGGGAAGTTATCGCTTTGATGCTAAAAGTTTGCCGGAATGTCTGAAATCTGATACTTTGACCTTGACAATCGAGCAATCGGGTGTTTATTTGAGCGGTAATTTGCGATCGGGTAACAGCGAGGGCGATCGCGCAAACACAGCCGAGGAGAAACCTTCTTTAGCAGGGAAGTGGGAAAATCAAGGATTGAGCTTGTCGGGTGTCGTACCTAATTTAACGGGTTGCAGCGAGTCCGCTGCGATCGGTCAAAACAGCTATGTTAAACTGCGAGGAGTTGTGGAAAAAGACAGCCTCAACGGAAAAATTAGTCTGACGGATCGGGCGGCGGCTACTAATTTTACGGCTCAAAAAGAAGCGGTGGCGAAACCTCAGCAGAAGCAACCACATTAAAGGTGTTGATTTCAATCGCACCGTCAGAAAACGGGTAGAAGCCCTGGACAGATCGGGCTCCAACCTAAAACTTTCGATCGAAGAAGTTGAAGATCCAGATTTATCTGTGGAGTAAATCTGAAATCTAAAATTAATCGATACTTTGGAAAAATAACATGGTTAGAATCAGGCAATTACTAACAGTGTGAGAGATGAAAATTGCTCCAAATTGGGTGGTGACTTGAAAACTTCTTTTCGGAGGACGGCGGGTGAGGGTGAATGAGCGTTTGAATTCAGTAGGAACAGCAGTTTTTTTCTTCCCGTATAGCGTGTTTTCTAACAGTTCTAATGCTTGCCATTTTGCGAGAAAAGTCACTAGCAGTATCGAGAGGGCGATGCCAGTTATTATGAAGTAAAAATCTCGCTCGCCTCCTAATAATATATAATCGATCAGCCGTTCCCGTAAATCTTTTGAAAGCACGCTTTCAAGGCCGAAGAAGACTAGCCAACCGATACAAGTGCAAGAGAGATTGAGGATGGCTGCATATTCAACGCTGGTTTTGGGGCCGAGTTTCAGTAGCTTTTGCAAGAACCATGATTCGATCGCGATCGCCAAAAACATGGCTAGAATTTGTACCAACACAGTCCGAAACGGGAAAACAGTTGCAATCATTAGTTTTGCTCCTATGTCTGCTTCCCGATCGTACCTGACACACTACAAAACCGCTGTATGCTCCAGCCCCTCTTTGAAGAGCGATCGCTCTTCTGGTGACACTTAAGCCACTGGCGGCTAATGGTGCTAAATTAAAATCAGAATATAGAACTGAGCGATAGAAATAAAGTATCCCAGAGGAGTCTCCGGTTCAAAAATTACCTGGGCCAAGACCCCGCCTGTCCGTATAGTGTGTTGAAATGGATGTTGCCGTGATCTTAATGCCGTCAGAAACTTCGCTTACCGAGTCAAACCCGTTGATTTTAGACAGTTTGCCAGATTTGTCGCCGAATGAGGGTGGGTGTCCCCGCCGGACTAGATTGCAAATTGATTTGATGTTGCTGGCGATCGAGGCCTTGTATCTCGGAGGTGCGGAAGAAATGCTGGCAGTGTCAAAGGAGCTGGAATTGGAGTCAATTGTCAAAAATCGCGTTGCCTTTTGGCAGATGCGAAATACTAATCCGCTGAGACGCTATGCCCAACGCCGCTCCCTGACAGTTGTGGAGGCAAAGGCGCTGGTGGCGATCGCCTGCAATATGGCGCGCAAGTTAACTGCGACAATTCGGCAGTTGCTGCTAGATTCTCAACAGTTGCGATCGAGAAATATGCCCCTCAGTCAGAACTTGCAGCTTGCGGAGTATTTAGAACGCTTTCGAGCTCATTTTCGATCGCGCATGAACCCCAAGCGATCGGTGGTTGTAGCTTACGATTCCGATGACAAGCTCAACGAACTAGCTTTAAACTTGTTGAGCAAACTGCTATTTTGTACAGGCACAGCCGGAATGCAGCGCTTCTGGGTTAGCCTGTTTGATGGAGAAATTGAATAAAAATGACTATTAGGCGTCAGTACAGTCTGCCAAATTGCACCCTGGTTCTAGAAGGGTTGAGCGATGGCTCGGCAGCCAGCCAGCTAGAAATGCGGCCGGTGCTTTCGATATTAATGAGCGCTGAATGCTATGTGACAGGCCTCGGTGAGCCCCTCAATGGGGGACGGGAGTTTTTTGAAAGCTTGGTGAGGACTGTCAGCAGCTACGCTCAAGAATTTATGAGCGGAGTGCATTATCCCGATCGCTATGGCCCGAATTTGGGTATGGTACAGTTGCACAGAATTGACGGGAATTCCCACCGTTTGACCGTTCTACCCGCCGGATCTGACAGCGCCACCCAAATCGATCAAAAAACAGAACTGTCGGCACAGGTAGATTTGACGACGGTACAGCTATTTGATTTGGTAGAGGCGATCGATCAATTTTTTGCCGACACCCAGACGCTGCCAGAATTGTCGCTGCAATTAACCCCAATTTCCAAGCGCTATATCAAGTCTGCCGAACCTTTGGCGAAGCGCAGTTTGCCTGCGGTGGTGGGGGTGTCGAGTTTGGCTTTGGCGGCGATGGCGTTTTTCTTGGTACCAGTGCCGGAAGTCCAGCGCCCGAGAGATCCAGTGCCGCAGCCCAATCGGGCCGGCCAAAATCTCGGCACGCCGAATTCCGGTGGTTCGGGTTCGCCGAATCCCAATCCCACGCCTGCGGCTGACGGTTTGCTTGGGGATAAAACTCCGAAAGTTGTTGAATCGAGTTCACCAACTCCGAGCACTTCGCCGCAGTCGGACACTTCACCCTTGGCCACACCGCAGTCAAACATTTCGCCGGAAAGCACGCCCACTCCTGTTGCTGAAGGTTTGGCAAGCCCTGGGGCGGCAGCCGTGCCGATTACCGATACGGCCGAAATCGATCTGTTGAAGGGGAAACTTTCCCAGCAAATTGATGGAGTTTTGAAGAATCAGCCTGCTGTTGATGCGGAGTTGGTTTATCGGGTGAGTGTGGCTAAAGATGGGGCGATTGTCGGTTACAAGTCGGAAAATTCCGCAGCAGTCGATCGATCCGAAGCGCCGTTGTCCGAGTTGCTTTACAAACCGGTTGGTACTAGGCCGCCTGCGGAACCGCTGGCTGATTTCCGAGTAGTTATTGCACCGGGCGGTACTGCGGCTGTCACTCCTTGGTAAAGGGTTTGTAGTGAGGACTCGGCGGTTGGAAACCGCGTCTACACACACAAAACCCGCCTCCGCGGGTTGAAGAAAAGACGGCGGTTAAAATCGCCGGATTCGTAGAAGACTCGGCGGTTAGAAACCGCGTCTACACAGACAAAAC
>NZ_JAEQCB010000008.1:23467-104895 GCF_020738785.1 Microcoleus sp. PH2017_05_CCC_O_A
AAGACGGCGGTTAAAATCGCCGGATTCGTAGAAGACTCGGCGGTTAGAAACCGCGTCTACACAGACAAAACCCGCCTCCGCGGGTTGAAGAAAAGACGGTTAAAATCGCCGGATCTGATTAATTCTCTTCATTCCGCGGAGGCGGAATTTGTTTGTGTAGACGCGGTTTCAACCGCCGTCTTTTTCTTATATTATAATTTGACTCAAAGTCCTGTAGGTGCGATCGGCTCAATGTCTGGATCGCATCCACCAACTTGATTTGTGCGAATTACCCACAAAAAAGCTCCTTGTTTTAAGAGGATTTTGGCGATCGCATCTTGGGTACGCCTCGGCAGCATTGTTCGGTAACTCATAGCAGCTTTGAACGAATTCACGATGCCAGCAAAAAAGCTTTTTTTCAGTTCAGAATCAATACCCGCCAATCTCGCATTTTTGCGCCAATCTGGACGGACAACACCGAGGGGAATTAATACTTTTTCTAAACTCTCTCCTAAGGCTATTAACTGGTTAAATCTTTCGGTTTGTGCGGCGGTGGGATGTGTTTTCAGCCAGTCTTGAATCTGAGGATTTGACTCAATTTCCGCAGTAATTTTTTTAATTGTCGCGTAAATTGCCTGACTGGAATCTTGGACGCAAGAAGTTGCTGGCGTGACTAAACTGGCGCCGGTGCCGTCTCCGCTGCGGTAGCGCGCCATCATGATATCTAGTTGCTGGTTGAATTCGGCTAAAGGCGACAAGGTGATGCCGTCAAAGTCGTAGTCGCAACACACGCAGTCTAATTTACAGATGATATCGCACACCGGGCGATCGCCCAACCAGCCGCGCTGCAAGTCTCCCATGTAACTTTGCCATTTGCTGGAACCTGCTACAATTCCGTCTGGATTGTGGGCATAAACTTGTTTGTATTCTATGTCAAAACGCAGTTCGCGGGTAAAGCGATCGCGCACAACTTTTGCTACTCCAAAAGCAAAATGTCCGGTGACAATTCTCAGCGGTGCCGGTTCGCCGCCTTTGCCGCCGATACCGCCGAAACAGTGAATCACTATACCGATATCTCCTTCTTGCCAAGGGGAGATTGAATCGTTTTCTGTAGCATCATTTGGCATCAACAATACTCTTTTGGCTTGTCCTTTTTGCGCCCTAGTATTTAACCAGTTTTGGTCTTTTAAATAAGCGAGAGATTTTTGTAACCCGAAATGTGTTTCATCTGGGATTAATTGGGCAATTTTCCGGGGTTCGATAGCCTGAACAACAAAAATATTATCTTCATCTCTTTCGCCGTAAATGTACCAGCCCTCTGAATTTAATGGCGATTGTTCGATTTGGTGATTGGTAGACCTCGCTATCCCATTTTTGTCTGGCTGTACTTGGGGAATCCGAATGATTTCGGCGGCGCCGTCAAATTGTTGGGATGTTTGGCCCAAATGCCGGACAATAAATTTGTCGCTGTCGGGTTCTGGGCGCTGTAAAATTGAGACTAAGGCACAGAAACGTCCGATAATTTGTACTGGTTCGCGATCGATAATTAATTCTTGCGGGTCGCTGTTGCTATGGTTGATGGCAATCACCGGTCTCCGTAACATCACAGTCACGCTGTCTTCGCGTCTGCTACCTGCTAGAGTTTCTAAAGGGCCGACATTGCGCCAGCCGTTCAATCTATCTGGATGGATGTTGCCTGATTTTTGACTTTTTTGAGTTTGTTTGGTGAAGCTGATATCTTGACTGACGGCGTGGACAAAAAATTGTACTTGGCGATCTGTACTCCACTTCAAAAATGCTATTTTGCCAATGAAATTTTGATGTTTTTTGGGTGCATTGATCACTTCAAAAAAAACTGATCCATAAATCTGGCGCTGTTCGTTTGATGGCAAAATCAAGCGCCCTTGCCAAAGTGCGATCGGGTTGTAGAGATGGGCAACTGCTGCTGCATCTTCGCAGACGATTTCTGGCTCCGGCTCTTCTAAAGTATCGCTTTCTGGTTCCTCAAAAAACGCCGGATAATTGGAATCTTCTTCGACAAATTGCGGTTCTAAAAAAACGTTTTTACCTGCGGCAATATTGGCAGTTGAATCTCGGTTTTTTAGGGGTGATTTCAATTTCAGAAAATGGCGTTTTTCCTCCAGCTTGTCCTGCAACCAATTGACAAAAACCCGAACAAAAATAAAAGCTGTGAGACCGAAAATCACAGCCAAAGCTGTCATCCCCAGAGTCAAAAGAAATTGCTCTAAAGATTGACCGGAAAGTAAAATAATTTTGGGCCAAATCAAAGAATATGCCGCCATAAATATATCTAGAAACGAGTTTTAGGTTCGATCCAGTCTGTGCTGGCTTGAGTGCCGAAAACTAGGGGTTTGTCTTGGGTGACAGATACGGTTTGGCCAGTCATATCGACGGCACAAAGAGGCCAAGATCGATCGCCCAAATGACCGGCGCGGAACAGAACTTGTCCCGGGCAAACTTGACTCCAACCCAACAATACAGCATGGGTGTAAAGACTGCGAGCCGGAGCAACGGTATAAGTATAATTATCATTTTTATCCCAAATGACCGCGTAGTCGGACATATCGGAAGAGTTGAACAACGCTTCAAATTCGCGGGCGAGAACGCGGGAACCCTCTTGATTCCAAGAAACAGGTACTAAAATTGCGATCGTCCCGGACATATCTGTGTCATCGCTAGCATACATTCCGCTTTCGGCCAGGGGCGAAGCAGCCGCCACTGTTTGCAGTTCCCCAGTTTTGAGATTTTCCACAAACATGACGCTGCTAACCCGACACCGCGACAATTCCGGCTGTACTTGCAATTCAATTCGACTGTAAGCCGCGTATTGGCCGTTAGTTGAAACTAGGGAAGGACTCCGATAGTAGCGGATACCTGTGCCAGCATTTGAACTCACCTTAGCGTGAGTCTCATTAATCCATTCCCAAGGCACGGGATAGGGGCTATTTAAAGGGTCAGACATCATTTTTTTGCCAAAAGTTCTACAGTATTATCTAACAGATTTAGGCTTACAGGCAGGGGAATAGCAATCGGGTTTTTGTCGGAAATGCTGTGCCGCCAAACCCCAGATTTGTAGAAACCGGGTGAATTTTTCAGATTTGAGATTTGTCCTCCAATCTAAAATCTAAAATCCAAAATCTAAAATTGGATATATAGGATAGTATCGAAATTAATCTGGTATGTGTACCGAGAGGGAGGAACCATGACGCGATATTCTACGGAAAAACCTTCAATCCCCCCGACTCGCGTCTCTAAGTCGCGGGGAAAAGGTTTATTTTTACTGTCGCTAATCTTTAGACTGCTGTTGCTGGGAGTAGGCAGCGGTTTTGCGTGGGTTTTGGGGATGGCGATCGCCCAAATTTATCCCTCACGCGCCACGTCTATGCCGATCGCCGAGAGATTGCTGCGCGTAACTCAAAATTTGACCTCCAGCCCGAAACGCGCCCCAGCAACGCCAATTCCAGCGCTTCCTGCACCAACCGCTACACCAACTCCCCAGTCGAAAGTCAATCCCGCCCAGAGAGAGAAATTGCAGGGAGATTTAAGAAAGTTGCAGGGCGAGCTCAACGCGCTAATTGGGCGCACAGCGGCTTTAGAAAGTCAGTTGGGTAGCAGCCGCCCGACGGAAACTTTGGAAAAGCGGTTGCAGTTGATGTCGCAGGAATTGGCTGCAACCCCAACGGAGGCCACTCCTCCTCTGGCTTTACCCGCGCCGAGCCCTCTCGATGGTAACGCGCAGCCACAGAATACGAGAAATCCAGTGTTTGCAGGGGATGCGCTGATGGTAACTTTGCCCAGCGATGTTTTGTTTAATACTGGCAGCATTTCTCTGCGGGCGGGTACCAGTGCGATTTTGGACAATTTGGTGGCGGAGTTGCGGAGTTACGAGGGGGCGACGGTGCGGGTTGCAGGCCACACTGACGACGCTCTTGAAGAGGCGGAAAATCGCAATGTGTCGTTTGCGCGGGCTCAGGCTGTGGTGCAGTATTTGTCTGGTGTGCTCGGGCAGAAGTATCATTGGGTGGCGATCGGCTACGGGGAAAGTCGCCCTTCGGTGGATAATAGTTCTGAGATCAATCGGCAGCGCAACCGTCGCATTGAAGTGGCAATTAGTCCTTAGTCAGTTGTCAGTTGTCAGTTGTCAGTTGTCATTGGGCTTATAGATACTAGACTTAGGATTGATAGAGCAACCGCAGATTTAAGGCAGATTAACACAGATGAACGCAGATAATTTCAAGATAGTTTTTGGCTGTGGCAATCTTGTCTCGTATTTTGAAATAACCGTGCTAAATCTTAGGAAAAATCATGCAACATTATTTGTAGGGTAGGGTGTGTCGCCGCCAACCATCTTTAAAATTGACAAATAGTCGATCGGGCGACGCACCAGATAATTGTAGGGTGTGTCACCCTCAACCATCTCTCAAATTGACGAATAAACTCAGGGCGACGCACCGGATAAAATATTTGAGCAAATCAGCCTTTGACGAGTTTGGTGTTTGTGGAAATAATTTTAATGAGTCGTATCACGTGCGTCGCCCTGAGATTCTCGGTATTGAGTTAGGAATTTATCGCAGGCGACACACCCTACAACTACAAGCTGTCAACTGTCAACTGTCAACTGTCAACTGTCAACTGTTGAAGCCGAAGGTGTCAAAGGCGGTAAGTCAGAATTATTTTTAGCTTGATTTATTGTCTCTCGATATTCGCTCCTCAGCTTCGGTTTTAAATACAAATTCTCAATCAAAGCAGCTACTCCCGCAAACCAAGGCGGCACAATTACCGCGCCAATAATTCCTAATACTTGCACGCCTCCCAAGACAGACAGCAATTGATACAATGGATGCACCCCAACCGAGGAACCAACCAGCAAAGGATCTAGTACGTAAGTTTCCAAGTTTTGGATAAATACAAATAACAGCAATACCCACAACAACACCCATCCACCCTTAGCTAAGGCGACGATTAAGGCGGGTACTGCACCCAAAACCGGGCCAATGAAGGGAATCAGATTTGTCACACCTGCGATCGCACCCAAGCCCAAAGCAAACTCCGGCATCCCCAAAAAGCTCAAACCTGCGGTGATAAATATCCCTAAAATCCCCGAAACTAACACCCGCCCGCGAATGTAACTCCCCATTCTTTGCCCGATGGGCGTGGCTTGGGCGGCGAGTTTTGTGTCCCAAGGTTTCGGGAAAAACTGCACCAAACTTTTAATTAATGTGTCGCTGTCGGCTACCATGTAGCCGGAAATAAATAATGCTAAAACTAGGCTGAAGAAGCCGCCGAGAATGCCTCTTGTTAAACTGTACGATCGCAAAACCAGTTGTTGGCTCGATCGAATCAGCCAATTTGTCAGCGATTGAGTGTCCAGCAACTGATTCACCAAAGCAGGTGCATCATCGGTGAGGCGACTGGCTAAGCTAGTCGCTACCACTTCCAGACTTTCGGCGTAAACTGGTAACTGTCGCACCAGTAACTGTATTTGATCGATGACTGTCGGCCCGATTAACACTACCGTCCCGCTGAATCCGCCAATCAGAGTTAAATAAACCAGAATCACCGCCAGCCAGCGGGGAACGCGCATGGTTTCGGCCCAATTGACGATCGGGACGATCGACGCGGCGAGCACGACTGATATCATCAGAATTACTAGCAGACTCCGCAATTGCCACAGCAGCACTAGCAGCAAGGACGATGCTACAATGAGCAGCAAGTTAGGTATAGAAATTGTAATCCGCTGTTCAGACATGATTAAATAATAAAGGTCTGTAGTTGCGCTTATCTCCTCGCACAGGGCGGGTTTATTTATCTTCTGAGTTACCCCATATATTTTGGGTAAAACCCAGCCCTACTCATTTTATAATAAAAAGTAACATCGGCACAAAAAAATAATATGCAACCACAATATTCAACTCAAGATTTATCAGCCATTTCGTCTATCAAATCACCAACGCTGTTTTACGAATGGCAAAAATATCGCTGCGCTTATGATGTTTATCAACCAACTACTGCGACAGAAGATAGCATACCTTTGTTATTAATTCATCCCATAGGAGTTGGTTTGTCAAGAGTCTTTTGGCATAGATTTTGCGAAAGTTGGTACAAATCAGGTAACACAAATCCGATTTACAATCCCGACCTTTTGGGCTGCGGTGATTGCGAAATGCCCGCTGTGGCTTGCTATCCTGAGGATTGGGCGGCACAGTTGCAGTTTTTCTTGGAGACTGTAGTAAAAAAACCTGCGATCGTCCTCGTGCAAGGTGCTTTACTGTGTGTAGCCTTGGAATTAGCCAAAATTCAGCAGGAAAGCGGTTCTAATTTAATCCATTCCTTAGTTCTCGCCGGGCCTCCAGCCTGGGCGGTGATGAACAAACATTCGACAGATAGAGAGCAAAGAATCGTCTGGAATTTGTTAGACTCTCCCTTGGGAAACGCTTTTTATCGATACGCCAGACGCGCTAAATTTTTGCGCTCTTTTTCTGCAAAACAACTGTTTGGCGATGCTGCTAAAGTTGACAGCGAATGGTTGGATGCTTTGCAAGCTGGGGCGGCAAATCCTGACAGCCGTCATGCAGTTTTCTCATTTTTAGCGGGTTTTTGGCGGCAAGATTATAGTACCACGATTCAACAGTTTATGAATCCGGCACTCGTTATTATGGGAGAAAAAGCCTCAAGCATCAGTCAATCAGGTAAGGAAGAAAAACCAGAGGAAAGAATAGCGCAATATTTGGCTAACTTTCCCAACGCAGAGGGTTTATTAATGCCGGGGCGCAATGTTTTACCCTACGAATCTACGGCAGAATTTGTGAGTGCTGTTGCGGAGTTTGTGAATGGAAGTTTGCAACCGCAGATATCAGCAGATGAACACAGATGAACGCGGATGGAATTTCGTCTGCGTTAATCCGCGTTCATCTGCGGTTAAAAAACTCTGAATTTCAACTGCGATGCCAAATTGTTGTGCCATCTTTTTGATCGATCAGAGTAATGCCCCGATCCTTGAGTTCGTTGCGAATGCGATCGCCCTCAGCGAAATTTCTAGCTATCCGGGCATCCTTCCGCTGCTGAATCATCGCCTCAATTTCCGCATCACTCAAACCGCCAACCACCGCATCGCTGTCAGCTTCCGGCTGCACTTCCAACCCCAAAACCCCCGCCAAACTCACCAAAGTCAGCCAATGAAGCTGCAACAATTCCGGCGAAGTTTCAGTTTTGCCTTGATGCACCAAAACATTGCTTTCCTTACCCAATTCCTTCGCCAATTCAAACAAAACAGCCAAAGCAGCCGGAGTATTGAAATCATTATCCATAGCTGCTTGGAATTGCTGCACAGCTTTGGTATCTTGTCCAGTTTTCTCAACATCCCAATTTAGTTTATCGGCATATCGGAGTCCAAAAAGCAAGCCTTCGTTGATAGTATTCCAGCCATTTCTAGCAGAGGCGATCGCATCTTCAGTAAAATCTATCTGACTGCGATACTGCGCCATAAACACAAACAGCCTCACCGCCATCGGTTCCACCGCTTTTGACTTATTACTTTGATTCTTACTCCCCCCCTTAGCAAGGGCAGATTCATTTTCACTCTTACTCCCCCCCTTAGCAAGGGGGGGCTGGGGGGGGTCAGATTCACTCTTACTCCCCCCCTTAGCAAGGGGGGGCTGGGGGGGGTCAGATTCAAGTTCTCCCGACCAATTCCCCTCCAACAAATCGCGAATTGTAATAAAATTGTGCAAAGACTTCGACATCTTTCTGCCATTAACAGTCACAAAAGCATTGTGCATCCAATAATTAGCCAAAGACTTGCCAGTCGCAGCTTCAGATTGAGCAATTTCGTTTTCGTGATGCGGAAAAGTTAAATCGGAACCGCCGCAGTGAATATCAATAGTTTCGCCCAAGCAATCGCGCACCATCGCCGAACATTCAATGTGCCATCCGGGGCGACCTTTTCCCCAAGATGATTCCCAAAAAGGTTCACCGGGTTTAGCACTTTTCCACAGGGCGAAATCTGAGGAATCTTGCTTTTTTTGAGCTTCTATTTCGGCAGTTTCCAATCTGCCGCTAGCCCCGGCTGCCATTTCTTCCAACTTGCGGCCCGAAAGTTTTCCGTAGTTGTCAAACTTGCGAACGCTGTAGTAAACGTCGCCGCTGTTCGCATAGGCAAAGCCTTTGTTTTCTAACTCGTGAATCAGCCGTTTGATGCCGTCTATTGAGTGGGTGGCGCGGGGATATTCATCGGCCCTGAGAATATTTAGTTTGTCCATGTCGGCAAAATATTCGTCGATGAAGCGTTCGGCTACGGCTTCCATTGTGGAATTTGTCTCGCGGGCGCGATCGAGAATCTTGTCATCAATATCGGTAAAATTCTGTACGTAGCGCACCGAGTATCCCCGCCACATCAGATATCGGCGCACCATATCCCAGACGATGTAAGCGCGGGCGTGGCCGACGTGGCAGTAATCGTATACCGTAACGCCGCAGCAATACATCCGCACCTTTGAGGGTTCGATGGGATCGAAAGGTGATTCGCGGCGGGTCAAGCTGTTGTAAAGCGTTAGGGACATGGGATTTGAGATTTGGGATTGATGTATTGCTCTAATTTATTATAGTACCGCGTTTGATTCCGCTATTTTTTTTGCTATCAAAATTTGATTGACGAACTCCGTCGGCATGGTGTAGCATTGAATTGAATGCTAATTTAATGTTATTATTATGATCAACCTTTCAAGAGACATACATTCTCTCACCGATTTCAAACGTAATACGACTGAGTTTGTGCAGCGACTGAAGCAAACAAAAAATCCTTTAGTTTTAACTGTCAACGGGAAAGCAGAGTTAGTTGTTCAGGATGCTGAATCTTATCAGAAGCTTTTAGATGCAGTTGAGTTATTGGAGAGTTTAAAGGGAATTAAACTGGGTTTGGCACAAATGGATCGAGGGGAAGGGAAAAAAGCGGAGGATTTTTTTAATCAACTGTTTGACAAGTTAGACAGTTCCCCATGAATCAGATGAGGAAGGTAATAGCTGATGAAAGAAAATATTTGGATTAACTTTTTAGAAAAAAATAAATTAATGCGATCGCCTGATGAAGTGACAGCTTTTGAAAATGCTTTAGCCTCAGTTGCCGATCGTCCTCACAATGAAGATTTGCCAGATTTACATCTGATTTTAGACGATCGCTGCGAACAGCCAGAAGTCATGTTCGGTTTGATTCATTTTTTAGAATCTTTTGATGTGTCAGCACAGATTCAAGCATTTGTTACAGTTATACCGCAATTAATGCTCGTTGCTTCGGAATGGACGAGAATTCTCCACAACCGCATTTTGAATGATGATGATGCTTGTCGTTTGTATCGAGATATTTTGCATTCATTGAACTCCGAAGAACCTAGTTTTGTTCGTCAATTGCTGGAAGAAAGCGCTAGTTACAATTTAAGCAAGCGGGAACCAAAATTAGAGTTGGCTAGGTAAGAATGTTTAGGCAACAGCAAAATCTGTCAAAGGGCGATCGATCGTCTGGATGGTGAAAAGCCAGCACTATATCGCTTTGATGAACTTCTTCTTTTAACAGTTCGTTGGCGATTCCTTGTCTTTACAAAAGTATTGGAAAACCTGATTTTTAGGACAATAATTAATTATGGTCAGTCGGTGGCGATCGCCATTTTTTGAGTATCGTGTGAGATATGAGTTAGAATTGGGGTTGAAAAGCTCCACATTGCGATCGCCCCTAATCGCAGTCAACTGTGGGTTCCATCTACAATCCATAATCTAAAATCCGATGACTTCACTCCCACCCAACCGCGCCAAAACACTCAAGGAAGCTTACCGCGCTTGCGATGTCAAGCCTCTAGCGGGTGATGATATTGCCCGATATTATGTAGATTTGTCCGCAGTACGCAACACAGTGGCGATCGAAAATGTTAGCACGGATTTGGATCTTCAAGAACCGGGAGAATTTAACACAATTTTGTTTACGGGACATCGGGGATGCGGCAAAAGTACAGAGTTAAAACGCATTCAGTCGCGATGGGAAAATGAATATCGGGTCATTTATATAGAATTCGATCAGGAACTAGATGTTCTTGATGCTGAATATACCGATTTATATTTGCTAGTTATCAAAAAAGTAGCTGATGAGTTAACTGAATTAGGATTGAAGTTTGATCCAAAACTATTACATAGTTTTGAATTGTGGTTTAAAGAAGTCACTAAAGAAACAGAAGAAACTGTTCAATCTTCTGTTAGCATTGAAACTGAAGCAAGTGCAGGGGCAGAAATTCCCTTTATTTCTAAGCTGATGGCAAAATTGATCGGTCAAATCCGAGGTTCTAGTCAACACAAACAAGTTATTCGCGAAACTCTTCAGCGCAATCTATCCCGCTTGCAAACAGATATGAATCTGTTGTTAAAAGATGCTTTTGACAAGCTGATACGCAAATATCCAGGCCGTTACCAAAAAGGATTTTTACTGATTGTTGATAACTTAGACCGCATTACTCCAAGAGTTGCCAATCATTTGTTTTTTGATTATGCTCCTCAACTGCAAGAACTAGACTGTACAATTATCTATACAGTGCCGATTTCGGTAATTTATTCATATAAAAATGTCAGCAATTTATTTGATAGCAATCCCAACATCGTGCCAATGGTGAATATTTATGAATTTAACCGCAGTGAGTGCGATTTAAATTGCAATCAGGAAAGATTAGATGGAGTTGCCAGTTTGATCGAGAAACGAGTTGATGTTAGTGCGGTATTTGACGATCGAAAACAGTTGCTAGATTTGGCAAAAGCCAGTGGCGGTCATGTGCGACAATTGATGCAGATAACTCGATCGGCTTGTCGCACGGCCATTACTCGCAAACACAATAAAGTTTTGGCTGAAGATGTAACTTACGCTTTAAATCAACAGCAATTTGATTTTGAAAGGTCTACTCCTACACCAGAATATTATACAATACTAGCGCGAGTTTGCATCGACAAAGATATTGCTAAAGAAGAAATCGGACAAAATTTATTATTCAATCTTTCCGTCTTGGAATACAACGGCAATAGTCGGTGGAATTATGTCAACCCACTCGTAAAACAAAGTTATGCTTTCCAACAAGCCCTTAGATCAATTCAAGGAAATCCCTGAAATACACCAGCAAAGGATAATTGAATTCAATCAAGAATCTTTTGACCAATTGCTGACGTTTGTCGATATTGTTCCCGATGATGCCTTTGATTTGGGATTTATTGACTGTAATTTTGCGAAGGATACAGATGCGATTATTCAGGCTTTAATTAATCATCCCGATTGTCAAGAGATGCAGTTTGAGATTTGGGATTTTCCCGATCCTGATATGCGCTTTTTGATGGATGAAATTCTGAAGGTTTTGCCAGCAGTCAAGGTTCAACCAGACAAAAAGTTGATTTTCATTGTGCGGGGAGTGGAAAATGCGATCGGGATGACGGGGGAATATCCGCCAATGTTGGTAGATTTTAATTGGGTGCGAGATGCTTATCCGGTTATGGTACGGCATCCAATGATTTTTTGTTTGCCAGATTATGCGATTACGCGAGTTGCTAATTATGCGCCGGATTTCTGGGCCTGGAATTCGGGAACTTTTGTGTTCAAAACTCCGGCAAATACTAGGGATGATGCGATTTCTCAAACTCTGAATGCTAGCAAAGGAATTAGCAATTGTGAGTTACCGGAAAAGCAGGAACGGATTAATTTATTGAAACGGTTATTGATTGAATATACTCCGTCGAATGGGCGCGAGGAAACTCCAGGGGATTTGAAAACTCGGATCAGGGTTTTGAATGAGTTGGGGATTGCTTATCGCAGTCGGAGTGAATATAAAACAGCAAAATATCATCTAGAACAAGCGTTAGGTTTGGCGAAGGATGATGAAAATTTAGGCGATGTTAAGGCAAATTCCTTGCATGAATTAGCAATTATTGAGTGCAATGTAGGGGAAATTGAAAAGGCAATTACTTTAGAACAGCAAGCTATGAAAATCTTTGAACGCATCGGCGATTTTAAGATGAAAGCTGCTACTTTGCACCAACTAGGAATAATCTATGCCGATCGAGGAGATGTAGAAAAGGCGATCGCATTTTATCAACAATCTCTCGAACTTACGGAAAAAATTGGCAATGTTCAAGGGAAAGCTGCTACTTTGCACTGTCTAGCAATAATCTATGCCAATCAAGGGGATGTAGAAAAGGCGATCGCACTTTATGAACAATCACTCGAACTTAAGGAAAAAGTTGGCGATGTTCAAGGGAAAGCTGCTACTTTGCACTGTCTAGCAATAATCTATGCAAATCAAGGAGAAGTAGAAAAGGCGATCGCATTTTATCAACAATCTCTCGAACTTAAGGAAAAAATTGGCGATGTTCAAGGGAAAACTGCTACTTTCGCAATGCTTGGACAGTTGTTAGCAGCGCAGGGAGATTTTGACCAAGCTTTGAATTATTTACAGCAATCTTTGAAGATTTTACAGCATTTGCGATCGCCCGATGCGGAGATAGTGAAGGAAATTATTGCTGAGGTTGAGCAGATGGATGGAGATCGTAAGTTTGCGCGCGGGATTTAGAAACCGGGTTTCTCACGAATATCTCGTGAGGATGCGTAAAATCTCGTAGAAACCCGGTTTCTGGCCGCCCTCACCCACCAAACCCTCCAAACCCATCACCAGCCCCGTCCCAGAATATGTCATCAAACCCTGATATTTGTCCGAACATCGATCCCCTGACGCTCTAAAATATCAATATTCCCTGACATATTGATCCCCGAATCCCCGAAAATGCGTATAAGTACCCATGATTAAGGCAAAAGACCCCTTGACCAGACCGGGAGTTGTCTGCAACATTAAGTCATGACAAAGCGATCCCAAAGAAATGCTTTGATTGAGCAACTTTGGGAGTCAGATAGCGCGTGTGCTGCCGGCACAGCGTTGCTAGCAGCACCGATCGCACTCGCACAATCGATCTTGTCAATCAAGAATCGATAGATAAAGCTTTATTTAGATCGGACGGTGCGCGCAGAAGCCAATAAGTCAGAAACCCCGATCGCAATTGGGGACAAGACAAGCTAAAAACCAGCAAGGCTTCAAAGGTTGGAGAGATTCAGAAGCTCGATCGTAATTGTATTTAAAAGAGTTTCTAACTCAAAAAATCAACACATTAGTGTTGAATCGAAAAATCTAACCCGCCATCCAAATTAGTGGAGAACAAACTCATGGCAAAAGAACGCCCACCATTAGAAGAGATGACTTTGCGACAACTCCGCAGAGTTGCTAGCGAATGTGGAGTCTCTCGCTACAGCCGGATGCGGAAATCGCAACTTCTGGCATCAATTCAAGAAATTCAGCGCAACAAGTTTTCATACAGTCCATCTCGCAAACTAGAGGCACAAGAAGCAGTGGAAGCAGCAAAGTTTGAACTAGGTCAAGAAGATAGAACAGGCGGTTCTTTGGCGTCTGTAGATGAAGGTTTAGCAGATTTGCCCAACGGTTACGGTGAAAGCCGGGTTGTTTTGATGCCCCGCGATCCAGAATGGGCTTACACCTACTGGGATATCCCGAACGATCGCAAACAAGAAATGCGCCGCCAAGGCGGACAGCAACTCGCCCTGCGGATCTACGACGTTACAGATGTTAACCTCGACATCCAAAGCCCCCACAGCATTCAAGAATATCCCTGCGACGAACTGGCGCGGGAATGGTACGTGCCAATCCCCGTAAGCGATCGCGATTATGCGATCGACATTGGCTACCGCTGTGCAGACGGCCGTTGGTTGGTGTTGGCGCGATCGGCAGAAGTCCGAGTCCCGCCAATCTATCCCAGCGACTGGATTGAAGACCAATTCATCACCCTCGACTGGGAAGAAGACTTGCGCGGCCAAACCTTCGCCGAACTGGTTCCCCCGGCCAAGAAAATCGCACAAGCAACCAACGGCATCGCTTACAGCACCGGCAACGCCATCTACGAACAAATCTTCGGCATGGCAGAATCGGCAGAATCGATGCGCGTAGCAGGTTCGATGTTCGGTTCCATGCAGCACGTTGCAGGTTCGATCCAGCAATCCGCAATCCACGAACAAGCTTTGAGTTCCTACGTATTCCCCTCCGGTGTTGGAATGTGGGCTGGGGCAGGAATGTCTGCCCTCACTGCGTCAGGTGTGGGTATGTCCGGCCTCACTGCGTCAGGTGTGGGTATGTCCGGCCTCACTGCGTCAGGTGTGGGTATGTCCGGCCTCACTGCGTCAGGTGTGGGTATGTCTGGCCTCACCATGTCCGGTTTCGGTATGTCCTCCGGTGTCGGTATGTCGGGAGTTGGCTTTGCCGCCCCGATGCGCCCCCGCCAGTTCTGGTTAGTTGCTGATGCCGAACTGATCGTCTACGGCGCCACCGAACCCGATGCTACCGTCTACGTAGGCGGACAGCCAATCAAACTGAATGCTGACGGCACTTTCCGCTTCCAGATGTCTTTCCAAGACGGCTTGATCGACTATCCGATTTTTGCAGTAGCAGCAGACGGCGAACAAAACCGCGCTGTCCACATGAAATTCGAGCGCGAAACCCCTGAACGTCGCACCAACACTAAGGAAGATTCTGTTGTGGAATGGTTGGGCTAATCGTAAATGTCGATCGCGATCCCGGTAGGTGTTTGGGTTTGTGCCAATTTTTTAACCATCACAAGGCCTACCCGGAGCAAATGGCGATTTGTTAGGGTTAGTTTCAGACAACAACCCATAACACCCCCTATACACCGTTCTCCTATTTTGAGGAGCGGTGTTTTTTGTATTTAGAAGGAAGAGTTGACAGTTGACAGTTGACAGTTGACAGTTGACAGTTGACAGAGGGAATAAGGAATAAGAATTATTTCTTGGTAGGGTGCGTGAGGGCGAGAAATCTTTACATCCACACTTCGAGACTATTACTCACGCACCGCCCCAACGATTGAATCATATCAATGCTAGCGTCAACGATATTAGACAAGACTCTCAACATCTGCCTGTAGATAGATGTTGACTTAACTTGCGATCGAACTCGTGACCTCAAAATTTGTAATTTTCACTCAACAATTATTAAGTAAGCTAAAGTTTACTTAAATTTTCATTGCACAAACTCGGTAAATCCCGCGAAACGAAAGAAAGCGAGTTATGAGATCAGTAAGGCGATCGCACAGTCATATCTCAAAAGCCAATGCCCAAAATAAATTCCCCGCCCCAGCGAAGGCAAAAGCGCCCCCGTCTTTTCGCCTTATTCGCTGTCACATTAGCAGCCGTCTTGCTGTTATTTATTCTGCCCGCACTGACTCAGCAGCCAGTTGTGCTGACGATGTTAATGCAAGGCCAAGACATTGCCAACTGGAAACCGTTTGTCAAAGAATTTGAACAGAAAAACCGCGATATTCGCATCAACCTCGTAGAAGGGCCCTTTGACACAAACCTCGTCGAAAATCTTTACACATCTGCCTTTCTTTTAGGCGAGTCGCCCTACGACATCATCAACATGGATATCGTTTGGGTTCCCAAATTTGCCGCCGCAGGTTGGGTAAGGGATTTAACCGACAGAATTCCCCCCGAACAACTTGCAAAATTCATCCCCGGTAACGTTGAAGGCGGAAGGTATCGGGGCAAACTTTACCGAATTCCCCACGCTTCGGATGCCGGAATGCTTTATTACCGCAAAGACATTTTAAAACAAGCCGGAATTCCAGCACCGAAAAATTTTGAAGAGATGGTAAAAATCTCTCAAAACTTACAGCAACAAGGAAAAGCAACTTGGGGTTATCTGTGGCAAGGTAAACAATATGAGGGAGTATCTGCGATGTTTGTCGAAGTGCTCTCGGGTTTCGGCGGCTTCTGGGCTAATCCTCAAACTTTTGAAGTTGGGTTAGATAAACCCGAGGCCATTAAAGCAGTGGAATTTCTCAAAAATACGATCGCCTCCGGCATCTCTCCAGCGGGTGTTACTACCTACGGCGAAGAAGAAACCAGGCTGTTGTTTCAAAACGGGAAAGCGCTGTTTTTGCGAAACTGGCCCTATGTTTGGAAGCTAGCAAATGCCGAGGGATCTAAAGTGAGAGGCAAAATTGCGATCGAGCCAATGCTCAGCAGTATCGGTAAAACAGGCGGTTCCTGCTTGGGCGGCTGGGGCTGGGGAATATCCAAAACCTCAAAACATCCAGAACAAGCCTGGAAAGCAATTAAATACCTCACCAGCGAGGCAACCCAGCGCAAATTCATTTTAGAAACAGGTTTAATTCCCAGTTACAAATCCCTATTTACCGACAAAGAAATAGTCGCCAAATATCCCCACTACCCGCAACTTTTAAAAGTAGTGGAACGCCCAGCCTTGCGCCCGCCCATTGCACAATACGCTCAAGCTTCTGATATTTTGCAGCGCTATTTGAGTTCAGCTTTTACTGGGAGAATGACTGCGGAACAAGCAATGAAAGCGGCGGCTAGCGAAACTCGCAATTTATTAGTAAGTTTGAAACAACCAAAATAATAGAACCCGCCGAAGGTCATTCGGGGCTACAAAAACAATGTCCGCCTCCGCGGACTGAAGAATAGAATAGAACCTTAAAATATGCAATTAGACCAAATGCGACAGCGCGAACAAAGAACCGGATGGATATTAGTAGCACCAGCATTGATAATTCTGCTGCTAGTATTTGCTTACCCAATCTTGCGCGCGTTTTGGCTGAGTTTATTCACCCAAAACCTCGGTACTGAATTGAAACTGGTTTTTTCCGGCTTTGCTAACTACAGTCGAATGTTAGGCGACGGGCGTTTCTGGCAAACTTTAAGCAACACCACAGTCTTTACTTTTGCCTCTGTTGTGCTGGAATTAATTCTCGGCATGGGCATTGCCTTAGTCTTAAATCAATCTTTCACGGGGCGCGGCATTGTGCGGACAATTTCCCTGCTGCCTTGGGCGCTGCCGACGGCGCTGATGGGTGTAGCTTGGGCGTGGATTTTTAACGATCAATACGGCGTAATTAACGACATTTTACTGCGCTTGGGATTGATTCAAAAGAGCATTAGCTGGTTGGGAGATCCGACTTTGGCAATGATGGCAGTGATTACAGCCGATGTTTGGAAAACTACGCCGTTTGTCAGCTTGCTTTTGTTAGCGGGATTGCAATCGATTTCCGGTGATTTGTATGAAGCCCACGCCATTGACGGCGCCAGTAGTTGGCAGAGTTTCCGTCAAATTACCTTGCCGCTGCTGATGCCCCAAATTGTGATTGCTTTGCTGTTTCGATTTGCCCAAGCTTTCGGCATTTTTGACTTGATTCAGGTGATGACGGGAGGGGGGCCGGCTGGGGCGACTGAGACGGTTTCTATCTACATTTACAGCACGGTGATGAGGTATTTAGACTTTGGGTACGGGGCGGCTTTGGTGGTGTGTACTTTTTTGCTGTTAGTGGCCGCAGTTGCGATCGCCAGTTACCTATTATCGAGAGCCCGCGCCACTCAATTTTAGATTTGGGATTGGGGATTTTAGGTTGGTGGAGGTTAACGAATCAGATACGTTGAGGGAGAAATTAAAAGAAGACTATTCATTGCTTCAATCTTCTTCCTTCCAGGTAGAGGTAGCTGTCAACTGTCAACTGTCAACTGTCAACTGAATGAAACGTTCCTTTCATTGGTATAAACTATGTCGATCGCCCGCGAACAACCTACCACAAAACCCTTTAACATCCGGCAATTAATCTTGCCCCTATCAGCGATATTAATTGTCGCATATTTCCTCGCACCCATCATCTGGCAAGTGCTGACTTCCTTCAAAGTAAACGCCGATATCTCAGCAATTCCCAACGTCTACATTCCCACCCGAATTACCTTCGATCATTACCTGTCCTTATTCCAGCGCCGTCCGTTTGCACTTTACATTTTAAATAGCGCTTTTGTTTCCATTACTTCCACACTGCTGTGTTTAGCAGTAGGTGCTCCCGCAGCTTACGCATTAGCCAGATTGCGGCTGTGGGGCGAGAGAATTATTCTGGCAAGTGTGACAATTGTGACGCTATTTCCGGCGGTGTTGTTATTTTTAGGACTGTTGGAAATAGTCAAAGCTTTGGATTTAGGAAATAATTATTTAGCCTTAATTATTCCATACACAGCTATCAATCTGCCGCTAACAATTTTGGTAATGCGGAGTTTCTTTCAACAACTGCCAAAAGATTTAGAAGATGCTGCTAAAGTTGACGGATACAACACCTTTCAAATGCTCTGGCAAATCGTGCTGCCGATGACATTTCCCGCCTTAGTCACAACCGGAATTCTGACATTTATTTCAGCTTGGAACGAGTTTATTTTCGCACTGACATTTATGACTCGCGAATCTCTGAAAACAATTCCCGTCGCCACGGCTCAACTCAGCGGTGCATCAGTCTTTGAGATTCCCTACGGCCCGATCGCAGCAGCAACAGTTTTGGGAACCTTACCCTTGGTTTTGCTAGTTTTGGTGTTCCAACGGCGCATCGTTCAGGGTTTAACAGCCGGGGCTGTCAAGGGATAGTAAGGAGAGTTTTGAGTGGTGAATTTGTCAATAAAACAGTCAAATAGTTAAGGATCGCGAATTAAATAATTTACACAAGTTTGTGGAATGGGCGTCCCGCCCGTCCAGAAAGAACGGGCGGGACGCCCATTCCACAAGAACAATAAAGATTGTAAGTTATTTAATTATCATTCCTAAGTTGATTCCTAGTGACGAATAACCAATAACCAATAACCAATAACCAATAACCAATAACCAATAAAAAATCATGGCAAAACTGCAACTAAAAAACCTCAATAAAACCTACAGCCCCAAAGTTGTACCAGTAAAAGACATTAGCTTAGATGTCAGCGAGGGCGAATTTCTGACCTTGCTGGGGCCCTCCGGGTGTGGCAAATCTACCACGCTGCGGTTGATTGCAGGGTTGGAACAGCCGACTAGAGGCGAGATTAGAATTGGCGATCGCGATGTGACATATCTCAGACCGGGCGATCGGGATATTGCAATGGTTTTTCAAAGTTACGCGCTGTATCCGCACATGACAGTGTACGACAATATGGCATCCAGCCTCAAACTCCGAAAAATATCCGACAGCGAAATCGATCGCTTAGTGACAGAAGTTGCAGCATCCCTCGGATTGACCGAATTAGTCGATCGCAAACCAGGTAAACTATCAGGCGGACAGCGGCAGCGAGTAGCCCTCGGACGCGCCTTAGTGCGCCAACCAGCAGTATTTTTGCTCGACGAACCTTTAAGCAATCTCGACGCATTATTGCGAGAAAAAGTTAGGGCCGAACTCAAACAATTGTTTTCATCCCAAAAAGCCCCTGTAGTGTACGTTACCCACGACCAAACCGAAGCAATGACACTTTCTACAAAAGTCGCAGTTCTCAACAGCGGCAGCATCCAGCAATTAGACCCGCCACACTTGATTTATAACCGTCCGGCAAATCAGTTTGTAGCGGGTTTTGTAGGCAGCCCGCAAATGAATTTGCTAGTGCTTAAATGCCAGGGAAATTTTGCGATGTTGGGCGATTCTGGAGTTCCGCTACCAAATCTGCCGACAGTCCCACCAGAGATTGTCTTGGGAATTCGCCCGGAACACCTCAGCTTTGCAGATGTAGAGGCCAGGAAGAAGCCAGATCCAGAGGCAATTAAAGGTGAGGTTTATTTAGTAGAAAACTTGGGAATGCAAAATTTAGTTAGCGTCCGAGTTAAAGGTTTGGAGTCAGTAACGGTGCGCGCTTTGCTCCCAAATGACCGTCAGTGGAGTTCCGAAATTGTCGAGCTGGTTTTTCCGTCTCAGTTGCTGCACTGGTTTGATGTCAAAACTGGCGATCGCTTGAAATGAAAATTTGGCCTGTATAACACGATCGATTGAAAATAGTCTAACCCTGTGCTGAAAAATACTATTTCTGCTTTTAACTAAGTTATGACTGTAGTAAGAGGTATAAGTATTTGGCTGCTGTTAAGGTGATATTTGTGCTTGAAAAAGCTAGTTGACTGGTATCATTTGCGATCGATCGCCATCACAAAAAAGGTTTGTAGTGCGGACTTAAGTCCGCAGTATAGAGGTTTTCAGAAAGATGAGGTATGACTGACAGCTTATATAATAATAAACAAAGAGGGCTGAAGCCCAACTACGTCCGCGAATCTTTTTAAGAAAGGCTATACAAACTAATCTGCACATTTTATGTTAAATTATATCGCGAACGGTAGCATCGGTATTGTGCGATCGCTCGGGCGGTGCCTCAGTACCAATAGTCTCATAGTCGGTAGTTAAAGAGCGATCGCACTGGCGCACCCTACTACTTGTTTATTTATAGAAAATAATGACATGAAGAACAAACATCTTAACAGTCTTTGCTTGGCAGGCCTGCTGTTGCTCGTGCCGATTTGTCCGGGGACAATTGCCCGCGCTCAAATTTCCGAAACTTCCGATACTAACGCCAGTCCAAAAACCTTCCTCAAAGATGAACTGTATTTTGGCTTAACTAAACCCGGAGGCGAGACAATTTCTGAGTCAGAATGGCAGGAGTTTGTCAAGGAAGTTATTACCCCTCGTTTTCGGGAAGGGCTAACTGTATTAGACGGTTCCGGGCAGTTTCTCAACCAGGGCGGAATATTGATTCGAGAAAACTCTAAAATAGTTATTTTGATTTATGAAACTAGCCAGGAAAAAAATCGAGCTATTCAGGAAATTATCGAAAATTACAAGCGCAGGTTTCAGCAGGAGTCAGTGCTGCGGACGACCAGCGCAGTTAAGGTTTCTTTCTGATTAGCTCATCCAATCAGCGTTTTTATGATATTATTCCTAGTAATCAAGGTCATACCCTCAGAGATAAGTAGGGTGCATTCAACAGTTGACAGTTGACAGTTGACAGTTGACAGTTGAATTTTGACTGCTGACTGCTGACAGTTTAGGAGCGACCTCTACCCTTAAGTCAGAGAATTGGAATAATGAATAGTCTGATTTTAATTTCTCCCTCAAAGGGAGAGGCTTTCAACCAATTTTTTCTCGTAAAAATTATAATTTGTGGGTATCGATCGCACATTGCAAAAAGTCGCCAGAAAAACCAGCCCGGGAGAAAACAAAAATATGACGAACGATGGCAACCCAAAAGCCCAAGCGCCGGATAACGACGATGTACAAAAAAATTTGGACGGTATTGGGAAAGCTTTGATTGTGAGCGTGGCTTGGTCTTACGCAGAGGCATTGGAGCGAACAAAACGAGATCGAAAAGAACAGAAAGCTACGCCGGAATCTCAACCAGAATCTCAACCAGAATCTCAACCAGAATCTTAGACATCCGCCGCTGCGAAAACAGCGCAATTGCTTTCATCTACAGAAAAGCGATCGATCGCGCACCGGCGAACCATCACAATCATCGCGCTCGAACACATTGGAATCGACTTTTTCGGCAGATTCCCGAAATTGCAGCGGTTTTTATGCCATTTTACCTCAATATATTTTATTTTACCCAAAAGGGATTTACATTAAACAAACTACGGTTTTATAGCTACAGTGTACAGAACAAACAACCAATTTTGAGATCGGTCTCATGTCTAATTTAAAAATGATTGGCAAAGCGATCGCAGGTGGCATTTGCTTCGGCATCCTCGCCAGCAGCTTCAACGGCGCGCAAGGCCCAGCATCCGCAGCAGCACCAACAATTGCCGAAGCAGCAGCCCCCGCCGCTAGCAATATCGACAAGCAACTTCTAGGTCAATGGCAAGGTACAATCCCCTCCGGTCAGTCTTTCACCTTCGTCTTTGCCCCAGAAGGCAAATTGTTCATGATGGGTAAATGCCCCGACGGAGCCCCCTGCGCCAAAGAAACGAGGTATAAAGTTAATCTCGCTGCAAAACCGATGCACCTGGATGTCAGCCTCAACAAGACCGAAACCGTTGAGACTGTTTTTGAGTTGACTCCCGAAGGTCAAATGCGCCTTCAGGTGGAAGGCACCAATCCCGGACTGCCAAGACCGAATTCCTTAAACGACCAGGCAACCGTGTTTAAAAAGGTCTCCGAGACCACTGCACTGCCTGCTGGCACTCAAGTCATCGGTTATTGAGGAAAATTCTTCCCCCGCATTCGGCAGTTAAGTAGTTCTGGGTTTTGAGTTTTGGGTGTTGTTATAGGCAGTTTTCAATTCTATGAAATATAGTAGGGAAACGGCATTGCACATTGGTGTCAACAACCAGCTCAAACCCAGTCACAGATGGCTGTTTGACCATTAAACTTAGATCCCCCCTTAGCTTGCCCCCTACTCCCCCTTAAGAAGGGGGGGACAAGAAGTTACTCAAAGTCCCCCTTCTTAAGGGGGATTTAGGGGGATCTAGACTTGGCATAAAACCCATATTTCTCAAGGGTTTCAGCCTTAAGTTGACACGCCTTGGGCGAAGCGTAGCGGAGGGAGTGCAGTGTCCCTACCGTAGCATCTGTATTTTTTTTACTAAGCGTGAAAATCACCATCAGTTAAAGAATTTAAAATTTAAAACTGAAAATTTAAGAGTTTCCCGCTGCCTTCTGTCTTTAACAGGCCCTGCTACAATCCACTTAATCTCCTTTTAACTTTTGCCATAGACTTCCATGAGTGAAACCGTCCTAGAAGTTCGCAACCTGCGGGTTGAATTTCAATCTGCGGACGCAGACAATGCGTCCGCAACAGTCAAAGCTGTTGACGGCATTTCCTTTGAGGTGAAGCGAGGGCAAACTCTGGGAATTGTCGGAGAGTCGGGTTCGGGAAAATCGGTAACATCCCTCGCTGTTATGGGTTTGCTGTCAAGTTCGTTAACGAAAATCCAGGGCGAAATATGGTTTTCTCCGACAGCAGATGGCGTTACCAAGCAGCCTGTGAATCTGCTGGAAATGCCGGATAGGGAAAAACAAACCTACCGGGGAAGCCAGATTGCGACGATTTTTCAAGAGCCGATGAGTTCGCTAAATCCCGTTTTTACGATCGGCTTTCAACTCACAGAAGCCATTTGTCTCCACCAAAAGATATCCCAGACAGCAGCGCGGCGCAAAGCTGCTTCGCTATTGCAAGAGGTGAAGCTGCTACCGGGGGACGAGGAACTGCGGCAGCGCTGTTTGGCTTTGCGGCAAGAAGCAGGTGCCCAGGACGATCGCGATTTCATGCCACAAGTCAACGGCCAAAAACAAGCTATGCTCGATCGCTATCCCCACGAACTCTCCGGCGGTCAAATCCAGCGCGTGATGATTGCGATGGCCATTTCTTGCAATCCCACTTTATTAATTGCTGACGAACCGACAACGGCCTTAGACGTAACCGTGCAAGCAACAATCTTAGCTTTGCTGCGCGAGTTGCGGGACTCTAGAGGCATGGCAATGATTTTTATTACCCACGATTTAGGCGTCATTGCTGAAATTGCCGATACGGTGGCGGTGATGTACCGAGGTAAAATTGTTGAATGCGGTGCGATCGAGCAAATTTTCAGCAATCCCCAACATCCTTACACAAAAGGTCTCTTAGCTTGCCGCCCAACTCTCGAACGCCAAATGCGCCGCTTACCGACAGTTTCCGATTTTATGGAAGTCACCACAAATGCTAGCGGCGAATTGGTAATTGTCGAGAAAAATGTCGATTTAGACGGCGACAGCAGCGGCGGACTTTCCACTTTTCCCACCGGAAAACCCCCTCGGCTGCCGAATATTTCCGAGCCTTTGCTAGCTGTTAATAACTTGCGAGTCGGTTTTCCGGTGCAAGGAATGTTTGGCGAAACTAAACGCTTGTTTATGGCGGTAAACGATATTTCTTTTGAGGTTTACCCGGGCGAAACTTTGGGTTTAGTCGGCGAATCTGGCTGCGGTAAATCAACTTTAGCGAGAGCATTGCTGCAATTAATTCCGATATCCAGCGGCAAAGTGTTTTTTGAAGGTCAAGAAATTACCCCTCCTACCAAAAGTAGTTCCCGAGGGCAGTGGATGGCTAATTATCGGCTCAAAAAAGAGTACGATCGCCAATTGCGCCGGCTGCGGCGCGATTTGCAAATTATCTTTCAAGACCCTTATAGTTCTCTCGATCCGCGCCTGAGTGTTGGGGAAGCGGTGATGGAACCGATGGTGATTCACAGCTTTGGCAAAAACCCGAAAGAAAAGCGCGATCGCGCCGCTTATTTGTTGGATAGAGTGGGTTTAAATCCCGATTTTATGCGGCGCTACCCCCACGAATTTTCCGGGGGACAGCGGCAGCGAATTTGTATTGCTAGAGCTTTGGCTTTGAATCCTAAGTTTATTATTTGCGATGAATCGGTTTCTGCATTGGATGTATCGGTGCAGGCGCAAGTTTTAAATTTGCTCAAGGAGTTGCAAACAGAGTTTGGACTGACTTATATTTTTATTTCTCACGATTTGAGCGTGGTCAAGTTTATGAGCGATCGCGCGATCGTCATGAACAAAGGTAAAATCGAGGAAATTGGCACAGCCGAGCGCATTTACCGCCAACCGCAGCAAGCTTACACGCGGCAACTGATAGCTGCTATTCCGGCGGGGAATTTGGAGCGCATTCGGCAACAGCAATTAGGTCGCCAATCTGCTTTGTCTGCTGCGAATGCGCCCCTATCGCCTGGGGATGAATCGCAATAAATGTGATATTATCTAGCTAGCTAAATTAACCCCGGGCCTTTGGCAGCATCGGACTAAATTCCTCATCAAACCAATTTGATTGTGGTGGTTTGATGGGATACAATTCTAACCAAATCCCAGAATTAAGCCTACACATGGATTGTACCAAGGTTTGTAGTGCGGACTTCAGTCCGCTTTATACTGCGGACTGAAGTCCGCACTACAAACCGTTTTTGTGATGGTAATCAACCGGACACGATATTAATACCAGATTGATAATTGTAGCAAGAGTTTTGTGAACTTGTATTAATACAGTTAAAAAAATCAAAATCCAAATTAAACACTTAACACTGGATTCTGCCTTCGGTATGGAGAATGTCCGGTTATAGCAATTTGCAACACTCGCGAAGTACAACGGATCCATTCCCAATTCCCAATTACCCGGGAACATAGGAGTTTAACTAACAACTCCTACCAACATCTTTTTATTTTTTTTTCATAAATCAACAGTCGATCTTCATTTTAACTTCACAATTAATAGGTAGTATGAAATTTGGTTGAATTTGACGGAGAGTCCGGGTTTTTCAACCAGCAGTCAGAGAGTTCCCCGCAGTATTTTAGTACATCAAACCGGGTCATAACTTACGCAAAAAGTGGTTTGACACGATACTCTTACGCGGTAATGTGCTTCAGGCGCACTCTAGATAATTAAATTTTGCGTGCTGGACTAGCTAGATTAGGCCAAATGTCCAATGACCAACAGCAATATCTAGTCCATTATTAAAGATAAACCCTTTATGCCCTTACAAAAAATGATAAAAGCCGCACCGCAGCTAAAAAAATATTACTCGCTAATTCCGTAAATACACTTAATTTTATGGTTGTGTTGCATAAAATAAGGAAAAAATGCCAATGCTTGATTTCGCCAGCTAGAAAAAATTTACCCGAAAGAATTGGTTGAAAGCCCCAAGCCTGCTCGGGAGAAATTAAAATCAGACTATTCATTACTCCAATCCTCGGACTTAAGGGTAGAGGTAGCTCTCAAATAGTCAACTGTCAACTGTCAACTGTCAACTGTCAACTGTTGAAAGTATTTTAACATCTTTAGAGTTGTTTTTAAGTCTTAACTCATCAAAAATTAAACTTATTCAAAAAAATGAAAGATCTAGTTCATATAGAAGAATCACAAAACACTAAATTGTTTAAATTCCTGCAACTATTATTGATAAAATTAACGGCAGCAGTCACCAGCAGACAGAAGGCAGAATGCAGTATGCAGTATGAACAAACAATCAGCCTTGCGACGATCGCCTCAGGCAGTGTATTCTCAGTTGCGAGTGTGGTACTGCTTGTATTAAACGGGTTGCTGGTAACAGGCGGAGGCGATGGTTTGTGCAAGAGCCAACTCGCCCTGGGATGTTTGGCTGTAGCCAATATTGTCATGTTGGTGGTGTCCGCGCGATCGCACGCCTCTGCTGTCTGGGCCTATAACGATCGCCAATCCAGCAAGTTCAACCAGGGCGATCGATTTTTTAGCCTGTCGCCAGATATGCTCTGCGTAGTTGCTTTTGACGGTTATATTAAGCACATCAACCCAGCAGCCGAAAAAATCCTCGGCTATTCCCCAGCCGAAATGGTGGGCAAACTCTTCATTGAATTCGTCCATCCAGGCGATCGCGAAACTACTCTAAAACAAGCTGAAAGGATTGCTGCGGGGAATAATATCGTTGGGTTTGAAAACCGCTGGCTGTGTCGCGAGGGGTCTTACAAGTGGATAGCCTGGACTGCTAGCCCTTTCTGCGAAGAAGAATTGATCTATGCTGTCGCCCGCGACGTTACCGATCGCAAACTCGCCCAAGAGTCGCTCCAGCACAGCAATTCAATCTTGCGTTCCGTGATTGAAAGCACGCCGGATGTCATTTTTGTCAAGGATATTCAAGGCCGCTACGCGATCGGAAATTCTGCCCTAGCTAATTTTTTTGAAAAACCTATTGAGGCAATTATAGGCAAAGACGATACAGAATTATTTCCCGCTGAAATAGCCAAAAGAATGATAGATTCAGACATCGAAATTCTAGCATCAAGAATACATTTCAATCAGGAAGAAAATCTCCATATAAATGGACAAATGCAAACATTTCTGACAGCAAAATGCCCTTGGTACGACTCGGAAGGAAATGCGATCGGCATCATTGGTATATCACGCGACATCAGCGATCGGAAAGCAATAGAAGCAGCACTACAAGAAAGTAACATCCTCTTTGAAAACGTCATCGAAAGTACAGGCGACAGCATTTTTGTCAAAGATATTCAGGGCCGCTACCTATTGGTCAATTCTACGGTTGCGGGCATGATTGGCAAGCCAAAATCAGAAATTTTTGGCAAAAATGATGCCGAATTATTTCCGCTGGAGATTGCGAATATGCTGGCGGAAAATGACCGCCGGATCTGGCAATCTGGGATTGAGGAAAGCATCGAAGAATTAGTAAAAGATAGTGAGGGCAACATCCTGACATTTCTTTCTACCAAAAGCCCTTTGCGCGATCGCTCTGGAAACATCACGGGCGTGGTGGGAGTTGCTCGCGATATTAGCGATCGCAAACAGGTAGAAGCCGCCCTGCGGCGCAGCGAAGAGCGGTTGCAGCTAGCTCTTTGGGGTTCCGACAGCGGAATGTGGGATTGGAATATAGTTACTGACGAAATGTATTGCAACCACGAGTACAGTGCTTTGTTGGGCTACGAACCAGACGAACTACAAGCAAATGCGATCGGTTTGTCACAGCTAGTTTATCCCGACGATTTACTGGTATTGAACCAGAAATTAAATGCCTATTTGGAAAATCCAGAAAATGGCTATGCTGTTGAGCATAGAATGTTAGCTAAATCCGGCGAATTTAAATGGATTTTGGCGCGGGGGAAAGTCGTAGAAAGAGATGAAAATAATGCTCCGGTGAGAATGATTGGCACTATTTCTGATATTGGCGATCGCAAACAAGCCGAAAAAGCTCTCCAAGAAAGCGAGCAAAAATATCGGTGTTTAACTGAAGCCACCTCCCAAATTATTTGGGATACTACCGCCGCAGGCGAAGTTGTCGCCGAACAAACAGGATGGAGTGCATTTACGGGAGCGACTTACGACGAAATTAAAGGATGGGGGTGGCTCAATAACATCCATCCCGACGACAGAGAATATACTGCCAGGATGTGGTCTGAGGCACTTGCCGATCGCACCTTATTCGCAATAGAACACCGCTTGCTGCGGCACGACGGCGAGTACAGGTATATGACCGTGCGCGGTATACCCGTATTGAATGCAGATGGCAGCGTTCGCGAGTGGGTTGGCATCCACTCCGACATTACCCCAGCCCGCCGCGCCGAGGCAGAAATGTGGCAGCAAAAAGAATTTCTGAGCAGCATCTACGACAGTGTGAACTACAGTATTTTCGTACTAGATGTCGGCGCAGACGAAGAATTTCGCTACGCCGGCTGGAATCGAGCAGCAGAGTTACTCAGTAACATCAGCAAGGAGGAAGGATGCGGCAAAACTCCAGAAGAACTTTTCCCAGCATCTACGGCAGCGTTTTTCCGGCAGAAATTAAGAGAATGCCTGCTAAAAAATAGCTCTCTTTCTTACGAAGAATCTGTTAGTCTTGAGACTCAAGAAGTCTGCTTTATCACAACTCTGACTCCGCTGCGAGACGAATTTGGGAAAATTTGTCGCATTGTGGGAAGTGCTACCGACATTACAAAACGCAAACAAGCCGAAGCACAATTGCGCGAACAAGAAGAATTTTTAAACAGCATCTATAACGGATCGAATCAAGTTATTTTCGTGGTAGATGTCGCCGCCGGAGAGTTCCGCTATGCAGGCTGGAATGCAGCTACAGAAGCATCTACAGGCATTTTGAGTGCTGATGTCAAAGGCAAAACTCCCGAAGAAGTGTTTCCCCCAGCAGTAGCAGCAAATTTTCGGCAAAGATACCTCGATTGTTTGGCCGCAGACAGCTCGATTTCTTACGAAAATAGCGCCGAATTGGCAGGTGTAGAAAATTGGTTTATCGTAACTCTGACGCCCCTGCACGATACCTCTGGCAGCATCTACCGAATTATTGGTAATTCCACCGACATTACGGCTCGAAAACTTGCAGAAGCAGCGCTGCAAGCTAGTCAGCACTTTGTTGAGCGCATTGCCAATACCAGTCCGAATATTCTCTATGTTTACGACGAAATCGAGCAGCGAAATGTGTATGCCAACCGCGAAATCACCGACCTCCTGGGCTATACAGTGGCAGAAGTTCAAGAAATGGGCAGCAATCTGTTGCCGACAATTATCCACCCTGAAGATTTAGCTAAATTTCCCAGATATATCCAGCAAATAGAAAATGCTCCCGACGGCGAGGTGGTTGAGTACGAATATCGGGTACTCGACAGACAAAATAGTTGGCGCTGGTTAGTCAGTCGCGATATTGTATTTAGCAGAACAGAGTCGGGCAAAATCCAGCAGCGTCTCGGTGTTGCTGCCGACGTTACAGATCGCAAATTCGCAGAACAAGCTTTAGCAGAACAATTGAAACTTTCTTCATTCACAGCAGATGTGGGAATTGCTCTGACTGAAAACCGCACTTTACCTGCAACTTTGCAAAAATGTACCGATGCAGTTGTGCGCCATCTGGATGCTGCGTTTGCTCGGATTTGGACGCTCAATGAAGAGGGAAATGTCTTGGAATTGCAAGCAAGTGCGGGGATTTATACTCACATTGACGGCGCTCACAGCCGCATTGCGGTCGGCGAGTTCAAGATTGGTTTAATCGCCCGAGAGCGACAACCTCACCTCACTAATTCTGTGCAAGAAGATGCCCGAGTCAGCGACAAAGAATGGGCGAAACGAGAAGGAATGGTGGCTTTTGCTGGATATCCGTTGATTGTTGACAATCAGTTGGTGGGAGTAATCGCCATGTTTGCTCGCCAGGAGTTGACGGAATCTACACTGATTTCTTTTGCGTCAATTGCCGATTCGATCGCCCTGGGAATCAAGCGCAAACAAACAGAACTTGCTCTCGCCGCCCAAAAGCAAACTTTGAGGGGAATTATTGACAATGCTCCCATCTGGGTGTGGATGGCAAATGCTAGCGGGCGGATGTTATTAGCCAACAAAACTTTCTGCGAAGATGTAGCTATTCCCGAAGAGAAGTTCTTAGCAGCCTCTCACTATTCCGAAGTTTTTGGATTAGAAGCATCTGCTAACTGCATGGTATCAGATGCACAAGCCTGGAGCCAAGATCCTCCCTGTTATTCTGAAGAATTGCTCCAGTTGGTTGACGGTGAATACCACCAGTTGGAGATAATTAAAACTCAGGTCAAAGATGATTGCGGTAATGCGATCGGCTTAATCGGTTTGGGTTTGGACGTAACGAAACAAAAAGAAGCTCAAAGACAGTTGCAAGAGTCGGAAGCGAGATTCCGCAAATTAGCAGAGCAGGAAGCGCTGCTTAACCAACTAGCTAGCAATATTCGTGCCTCTCTGGATTTAGATACTATTTTGGCCACAACTGTGCAACAGATTCGCGAGTTGCTGCAACTCGAACGCTGTCTATTTATTTGGTATATGCCTAACGAAGAACCAGCAGTATGGAATGTGGAATACGAGGCAAAAAATGCTAATTTACCTTCATTATTGGGTGTATTTCCGGCTAACTTGACTGGTTCTAAAGCCGAGCGAATTGCCAATATTGAAATAATTCGGGTGGATGATTTTAAAAATGTTACCGATCCAGTAGAGCGGAATTTTTTCATGTGTATAGGATTACAGTCTATGCTGGACATTCCCATTCAGACATCTTCAGGTAAAATAGGGGTAATTTGCTGTAGCGCTTCTAGCAGCATCCGGTGTTGGAGCGATGAGGAAGTGGAACTGTTAGTGGCTGTGGGCAATCAATTGGCGATCGCCATTAATCAAGCCGAACTTTACGAAACATCTCGCCTCGTCGCCGCCGAAGCTTCATCAGCAGCCATGAAGCAAAAATTGCTCAACCAGTTAGGCAGTCAAATCCGCGCTTCTCTCGATTTAGATACTATATTAGCAACAACTGTGCACCAAATTCGCGACTTGCTGCAACTCGATCGCTGCTTGTTTATTTGGTATGTCTCGGATGTCGAGATACCCGCTTGGGATGTCGTCCACGAAGCTAAAAATGATGACTTGGTCTCGCTTGTGGGTTATTATCCTGCTAACCTAACGGGGACTCTGGTACAAAAAATAGCCAAATCGGAAATCTGCCAGATAGATGATGTTTCAATTTGGAGCGATCCCGTAGAAAGAGAGTTCTTTTTGCAGCTGGGTTACAAATCTATGTTGGATTTGCCAGTCAATAGTGCAGGGGGTTTAATTGGTGTTGTAGACTGCGTGGCTTGCCGCGAGACGCGCAGGTGGACACAAGACGAAGTGGATTTGCTATCGGCAATTGGCGATCAATTGTCGATCGCCATCAGCCAATCCGAACTCTACACCCAAAGCGTCGATTCAGCCCGAATGGCGCGAGAACAAACTGCCCAACTAGAAGCAACTCTGTGCGAACTTAAGCTTGCTCAAACCCAGCTCGTGCAAGCAGAAAAAATGTCGAGTCTCGGTCAGATGGTAGCAGGAATTGCCCACGAAATCAATAACCCAGTCAGCTTTATTTTTGGCAATCTTACCTACACAGAAGAATACACCACAAACCTGATGAAACTGCTGCAAATGTATCGAGATGAATACCCGGAACCGACCGCAGCTATTCAGGAGGAAGTAGAGGCATTAGAGCTAGATTTCTTGTTAGACGACTTGCCAAAAATGCTGTCTTCGATGCAGGTGGGAGCAACTCGCATCCGAGATATCGTGCGGAGTTTGCGAAATTTCTCTCGCCTTGATGAATCTGAAATGAAAAAAGTTAACATTCACGAAGGCATCGACAGCACGTTGATGATTTTAGAACACCGTCTGAAAGTTCAGCCCGTTAGCGCAGCGGGTACGGAGTACCATCGCCCAGCAATTCAAGTCGTTAAAGAATACGGACAATTGCCGCTGGTAGAGTGTTACGCCGGACAATTGAATCAGGTGTTTATGAATATTATAGCGAATGCAATTGACGCTTTACAAGAACCGCTTCCAAATTCAGCAATTATCCGCATTTCTACAGAGGTAGAAGGTAATTTTGCTGCGATTAGAATTGCTGATAACGGTGCAGGTATCACCGATCAAGTCAAGCAGCGGATATTTGATCCGTTCTATACTACAAAACCGATCGGTTCGGGGACGGGAATGGGTTTGGCGATTTCTCATTCTATTATTGTCGAAAAACACAAAGGTGAAATCAAGTGTTTCTCTGTGGTGGGGAAAGGCACTGAATTTACGATCAAGATTCCGATTCAAAGAAGAGAAAATTAAATAGGTTCTATAGGGTTAACTCTTAGGTACGTAGTTGCGCTTCAGCGCTCTTTCGGGTGCATCTGGCGCAAGGCGAATATATCCGTATGGGCTATAGCATGACCTCGGTGAATATGAGATGATAACTAATAACTTATATGCGGTCATGCTTCGCCCTCTTCCTTGCGCCAGATGCACCCGCTCTTTCATATGTATAAAAGCGCTGAAGCGCAACAACGTACCTTTATACAGTTGCGTAAATTCAGTTAATATGATATGAACAATCTAAAATCTGAAATCTGAAATCTGAAATGACATTACCTCCAGGCAATTTGGGTTTACCGCTAATTGGCGATACCCTCAACTTTTTACAAGATGCTCAATTCGCCAAAAAACGCCACCAACAGTACGGGCCAATTTTCAAAACCAGCATCTTCGGACAGCCTACCGTGTTTGTGTCCGGCTCAGAGGCGAATTTGTTTGTTTTAAGCCATGAAAATCAATATTTTGTTATGAGTTGGCCTCCGAGCATGAAAGCGCTTTTAGGGCCGCTTTCCTTGGCGCTGCAAACGGGTTCGGAACATCAAAATCGGCGCAAGCTGCTGTACCAAGCGTTTCAACCGCGAGCTCTGGCGGGCTACATCGGCGGGATGGAAGATATCACTGGGCGCTACTTGGAAAGATGGACGCAGATGAGCGAGTTTGCGTGGTATCCCGAACTGAGAAATTATACTTTTGATGTTGCTAGTAAGTTGTTAGTTGGGATTGATGCTGGTTCGGAGACGGCGCTGGGACATTATTTTGAAACTTGGTGCGAGGGTTTATTTTCGATTGCTTTAGATGTGCCGTGGACTAAGTTTGGAAAGGCGAAAAAGTGCCGAAAGTTACTGTTATCAGAACTTGAAAAGATTATTCGCGATCGCCAACAAGATATGGGAGAAGGGAATGATGCTTTGAGTTTGCTGATTTCGGCTCGCGACGATGACGGAAACAATTTGAGTTTGGAGGAGTTGAAAGATCAAGTGCTGCTGCTGTTGTTTGCGGGACACGAGACTTTGACTTCGGCGATCGCCTCTTTTTGCCTTCTCCTAGCTCAAAACCCCGATGTGATGGCAAAAGTTCGCGCGGAACAACAGCAGTTTTCGGCAACTGAACCGCTAGACTTGGAACAGCTCAAACAAATGACTTATTTGGAGCAGGTGATGCGAGAAGTGCTGCGGTTGGTTCCGCCGGTGGCAGGCGGTTTTCGTCAGGTAATTCAGGCTTGCGAGTTCGGCGGCTACGAAATTCCCCAGGGTTGGAGCGTGCTTTACGAAATCAATCAGACCCATCAGGATAGCTCAGTTTATCCCGAACCCGATCGCTTTGACCCCGATCGATTTAGTTTGGAGCGATCGACAAATGCTAAACCTTTCAGTTACGTGCCCTTCGGCGGCGGTTTGCGGGAATGTTTGGGGAAAGAATTCGCGCGGTTAGAGATGAAACTGTTTGCGGCGAGGATGGTTCGAGAGTGCGAATGGGATTTGTTACCGGATCAAGATTTGAATTTAATCCGAGTACCGACTCCACACCCGCGTAAGGAACCCCACGCTTAAAAGCGGGGGCTTTTGGAAAGTCCGGCTCGTTTCGAGCGGTTCGAGAAGAAAGCCCGAACCTTACCAGAGACAGGATTAGACCTACGTTTTTAGAGTCATGATACCGGAAAATCCGTCGCTAGTTTTCCGCTCTATCGCTAAAAGTTAAACAGGCTTAACGGGGTTAAACCAGTGCTTTTGGCATAACAAGCTCATAAAACATTCTCGAAGCGAACTTTACCCAGCAATGGAGGACTTTATGTCTAATTTTGTTTTTGTACTTGATAGTCACAAGCAACCGCTCAATCCAATCCGCCCAGGAATGGCTCGTAAATTGCTAACCACTGGCAAAGCTGCTGTTTTCAAAAGATATCCATTCACGATAATACTCAAGGTAGAGATAACAGCACCCCAGGAACCAATCACTCTTAAATTAGACCCTGGCTCCAAAACCACGGGAATTGCATTAGTCCAAGGAAAAAATGTAATCTTTGGTGCAGAACTAACTCACCGAGGTCAATCAATTAAAGCCAGTTTGGAGTCTCGCCGTTCACTGCGTAGAGGCAGGAGAAGTCGCCATACTCGTTATCGAAAAGCAAGATTTCTAAATAGAACTCGTTCTAAAGGATGGCTGGCTCCAAGCCTACAACATCGTGTTGAAACAACCCTGACATGGGTAACTAGATTAATGAAGGTCGCCCCCATTAGTTTCATTGTTCAAGAACTTGTGCGATTCGACTTACAACAACTAGAAAATCCAGAGATTAGTGGATTAGAATACCAGCAAGGCATTTTATGTGGTTACGAAATCCGCGAATATTTGCTGAATAAATGGGACAGAAAATGCGCGTATTGTGGAGTTGCTGATACACCATTACAAATCGAGCATATTCATCCCAAAGCAAAAGGCGGTTCTGATCGTATTTCTAATCTTTGCCTTGCTTGCGAGAATTGTAATACTCGGAAGGGAACTCAAGACATTGAGCAATTCCTCTCCAAGAAGCCAGATGTTTTGAAGAAGATTCTATCTCAAGCAAAACGTCCTTTAAAAGACGCAACAGTAGTTAATTCAACTCGCTGGGCGTTATTTAACCGACTCCGCATGACTGGCTTACCAGTTTCTACTGGCAGTGGTGGCTTGACAAAATTCAATCGCACTCGTTTGCAGCTACCTAAATCCCACTGGTTAGATGCTGCTTGTGTAGGCAAAGTCGAAGAATTGAAAGTGCTAACTTTTCAACCGCTGCTAATCAAGGCAACAGGACACGGTACGCGACAGATGTGCGGCACAAATAAGTTTGGCTTCCCAATTCGTCACAAGTCGAGAAAGCAAATTCATTTCGGTTTTCAAACTGGCGATATTATCAACGCGACAGTCACCGCAGGCAAAAAAGTCGGATCTTATGTAGGACGAATCCTTTGCCGTGCATCCGGTTCGTTCGATATCGCCACAATGAAGGGAAGAGTAGCAGGAATTAGTCACAAATATTGCCAATCTATTCACAAAAAAGATGGCTATTCCTATGGAGTTTAATTCAAGGCGACTGAAGTCGCAGCCGCTTTCCTCCCCATGTCTAAAGCCAGGGGCTTCTCGCTCGTTTTTTGGTGACGGTTTGCGAGTGAAGTTGCGGCGAAAAATTGCAGGTTCGTAGTGAGGACTTCAGTCCGCATTCAGGCTCGTAGTGAGGACTTCAGTCCGCATTCAGGCTCGTAGTGAGGACTTTAGTCCGCATTCAGGTTCGTAGTGAGGGGAGCATCTCAGTTTTGCATTTATAGTGCGAGCGTCCCCGCTCGCGTATGCTACAAATCGCGAGCGGGGACGCTCGCACTATAATAAAAAAAATGCTTTTTGCAAAATTGAGATGCTCCCAAGCGTGAGGACTTTAGTCCGCATCTATCCGAGGACTAAAGTCATCACGCTCCGGTGCATTTGGTTTTTGAAGAGGGCGAAGCATGACCGCAGATAAGTTATTAGTTATAATCTCATATTGACCGCGGTCATGCTTCGCCCCTACAAATATATTTGACAAACCCAGATGCACCTGCGATCGCCTACAATATTACAACTCCATCGGCCCCAAATACTTAGTCAAATAAGGCGAAAACACCTCATAAATCAGCGTCAGCGGCTTCCCGTGATGCCAAAACAAATAGTGTCGCCCCCAAAAAGGCCCCGACTCTTGAAAAGCAGCCTCCAAAGCCACCGACTCACCGCAATAAATACCTTGCACATCGCGATACAATTCTGTCCGCAGGCGCGCTAAACTTGCCCAAATTGGCAAAGATTTATTTTCCAAATATTCATCTACGTGACTCGCTTCCCACCAAGAAGTCGCGTAGGCGAGGCGCTGTCCCGAAGCAGTCCGCAGCCACACTTGGCGGCGCAGGCGCGGCCCGGGAACCGCGACAATTTGTGGCGGCGCGCCGTCTGCATCCTCACCCACTAAGGACATATCGATCACATCTACTTCTGTGGGTTCCCCTGTCAGCAGTTGCAGGTGACGGGTGGGGGAACCGTCGCCGAGGAGCAGTATTTGCCATGCCGGTGCTAGCTTGGTGTGGGGTAAACCCTTCTGTACTGCGTCTTCTGCTCCTTCCCACAGGGGGTTGAGAGCGTGCCAGGTTTGGCTGTTTTTTGGTGTAAATGTTGCAGTCAAGGGTCTTTACAAAACTTAATTTTTTGTTTATTATAACGCTTCTGCAATCTACAGTTTAAATCTGTTTAGAAACGGGTTCTCCGGCCCGTTCCACAATAAAATTGAGTTTTTGTGGAACAGGCATCTTGCCTGTTTTGAGAATGTTACGGGCTCTCCGGTCCGTTCCACAATAAAATTGAGTTTTTGTGGAACAGGCATCTTGCCTGTTTTTGAGAATGTTACAACATCTCAGTTAAATCCATTACCCAATCCGTTGCCGAACTTCTTTGCCCTATATGTTACGAATAACCGAAATAAAACTTCCCCTCGATCATCCTGAAGATGCGATCGCCAGCGCCCTTCTCAAAAAGCTGCAAATTCCCCCCGCAGAATTGCTCAGCTATACCATCTTCAAACGCAGCTACGACGCTCGCAAAAAAGCCGAAATTGTTCTTGTCTATATTGTGGATGTCGAGACAACACAGGAAAACGAACTTCTGCAACGCTTCAAAAAAGACCCTCATGTCATGGTGACGCCAGACACGAGTTATCGCTATGTAGCCCAAGCCCCCAGCAATTTGACGACAGTTCGGCCCATTGTGATCGGTACGGGGCCGTGCGGTATGTTTGCAGGGCTGATGCTGGCACAAATGGGGTTTCGCCCGATCCTTTTGGAACGTGGCAAAGCTGTGCGCGATCGCACGGCTGACACCTTTGGATTTTGGAAGAAAAAAATAGAATTCAACCCAGAATCTAACGCCCAGTTTGGGGAAGGCGGTGCGGGAACTTTTTCGGATGGCAAGCTCTACAGCCAAGTTAAAGACCCTCAGCATTACGGGCGCAAGGTGCTGACAGAACTTGTGAATGCGGGTGCTTCACCGGAAATTTTATATATTAATAAGCCGCATATTGGTACGTTTAAATTGGTGGGAATTGTCCAAAGTATTCGCGCCCAAATTGAATCCTTAGGCGGTGAGATTCGGTTTCAAACTCGTGTCGAAGATATTCATATCGAAAATGGCAAAGTGCAGGGAATTACTACAGCCAGCGGAGAATATATTGCTAGTAATTATGTAGTTCTGGCGGTGGGACACAGCGCCCGCGATACTTTTGAGATGTTATTCTCGCGCGGTGTTTACATTGAGGCTAAGCCTTTTTCGATTGGTTTTCGGGTGGAACATCCCCAAAGTGCGATCGATCGCTGTCGTTTTGGCGATCGGGCGGGCCACAAGCTTTTAGGTGCCGCCGATTACAAACTGGTTCACCACTGTGCAAATGGTCGTTCTGTCTACAGTTTCTGTATGTGTCCCGGCGGTTTGGTAGTGGCGGCGGCGTCGGAACCGGGGCGACTTGTGACGAATGGGATGAGTCAATATTCTCGCAACGAACGCAATGCTAACAGCGGGATTGTGGTGGGTATCACGCCGGAAGATTATCCGGGTCATCCGTTGGCGGGAATTGAGTTTCAGCGTCGCCTAGAAGAACGGGCATTTGAGTTAGGAGGTGGCACTTACAACGCCCCTGGGCAGCTTGTGGGAGATTTTTTGGCGAATCGCCCTTCGATCGCCCTAGGCGCTGTGCAGCCTTCTTATACGCCCGGAGTTGTGATGACTGATTTGAGCGCAAGTTTGCCGGATTTTGCGATCGCAGCCATCCGCGAAGCACTTCCGGCTTTTGACAAACAAATTAAAGGATTTGCGATGGATGATGCGGTTTTGACTGGAGTGGAAACGCGCACTTCTTCACCAATTCGGATCAAGCGCAAAGACGATTATCAGAGTTTGAATACTGAAGGGCTTTATCCTGCGGGGGAAGGTGCGGGATATGCGGGTGGAATTCTGTCGGCGGGGATTGATGGGATTAAGGTGGCGGAGGCGGTTGCTTTGAGTATTTTACAATCTTTAAAGCACAAAGTTTGAGGTAGGATTAACTAAGATTTTGCACAATGTCAATTAGCCTTTTATGAACAGGCAAGATGCCTGTTCCACAAAGATTAAATTTCTTGTGGAACAGGCATCTTCCCTGTTGCTGTTGATGTAACATCTCAGATCAACCAACTGCAAATTCGGTGTATTGTCGGACATGAGGTGCATGATAGGCTAGCACAATTTCCTGGGATGGGACGCCTCGTGCTATTAATTGATTGGCGATCGCCTCTTCAGTTCCGTCATGCTGTACCCAAATTTTCCCATCTTTAATGTCTACATGAATTATGCAGCCATAAATTCGAGTGTTACTATCTTTCCAACCCACATGAACCAGTTGATAGCGATCGCTGACTAAATCGAAAATTGTCTCGCTGGAAACTGGATCGTGAGGCGATCGCCTCTGAGATCGTTCAGTTAGCAATTCCTGAATATATTGACGATACAAACTTACTTTATCCATTCAGAAATCTCCTGTTTTTCGGTGTCGTAAACTAAAAGTGGAATTTGATTGCGTTCAATTACCGTTTGAATAAATGAGTATTTGAAAAATTTTCTGTGAATACCTAATGGAATTGCCAGGTAAAGAGTTCTCTCTGGATCGTCAAATTCTAATGCAATCCGATAGTTGATAAATTGTCCCACTGCGGTATGAAACTCTGAAATCGTCGATGGTGCCAAAAACGTTTTGATTTCAATCGCAATTTTTTCATTATCCTTTGTAGCTGCTAATAACTGTTCTGCACCCAGATCGATATAAAAATCAACAAATCCGAGATCGATATGATAAGGGTCATCGGTAATTGTCCAACCCTGATTTTCGAGGGCAGTTTTGACGAGTTCGTGAAACTTATCTTTAGCTGGCATATTTAAACAGTAGCTAATTGCGATCGAATTTGAGTATCCGTATATTCCGGTGTCCAACCGACCGTGGTGGTAAAATAGCGCACAGCTTTAACTTTCCGGGCTGCTGTCAAATAAAACCAGTGTTCCGTATTCGCTGGTACGTTGATAAATTCTTCGGGCTGTACAGTCACTTCTACTTGACTACCGTCGGGACGCACAAAACCGAAAATTCCTTCTCCTGCTACAATGTAGCGGACTTCATCGTCAGCGTGAATGTGACACTTGTCGAATTTGGAGAGCAGAGTGTCGAGGCTTGGAATGTCTGGGTGTAGTACAATTAAGTCGCGGGATTGATAGCCTGCGCTTTCCTTGAGTTGCTGAAAGTAGCCGTCGAGGGCTTGTAGCACTTGCTCTTTTTGATTGTCGTCGATCGCATCGAGAGCCAGCAATTCCCGAATTTCTGGGTTGTCACCCACCGGCCAACTATTGAGTTGAATGTTCAAAGGAGCAAGTTCGCGGGTAATATCGCTCAGTTGAGTATAGGTTCTACCGTTTTCGAGTCGCAGGATAGCCATTTTTGCACGTTCCTATTTTTGATTAACAGACACAGCGAAAGACGCTTGTCGATCGCGCCTGTAGCAGAAAAACCATTTTAACTTAATTTGAATAGGCTCTCCGGCCTGTTCCACAAGAGTTCAATATTTGTCACAATAGGATGGATAAGTCAGCCGCCAGCTAGCAGTCGCAGCGATCGGCAACACTGAGATATTTTAGATGTAACTTTTGCAACAACTATGCCTACTTATACAGGAATTTCTAGCGAAGCTTTTCAGCATCCCCTCGATCGCCAGGCCGAGGCCGCATTACGCAGCGTACCTGGATTTGACTTAATTGCCAGCAAATTTGTAGAGTTTGTCTACGAACGACCGCAGTTCGTTTACCTAATGGGAAATAGCATACAAGTCGGCCCGCGCCAATATGCCAGCATTTATCATATATTTCGGGAGTGCGTGCAGGATTTAGATATTTTTCCAGAACCGGGTTTGTTTGTGTCTCAGAATCCCGCTGTTAACAGCTATGCCCTCGGGAAAAATCAACCCTATATAGTTTTAAACACAGGTCTTTTAGATTTGCTGGATGAGTCAGAAATCAAAGTAGTCCTGGCTCACGAGTTGGGACACATCAAATGCGGTCATCCAACTTTAAATCAAATGGCGATGTGGGCGATGAGCATCGCATCAACAATTGGCGAGATGACTTTTGGGCTGGGAAACATTGTCGGTAGTGGTTTAATTTTTGCTTTTTATGAGTGGCGGCGGAAGGCTGAATTATCGGCAGATAGAGCAGCTTTGTTGGTGACGGATGATTTGAACAATGTGATGAAGACGATGATGAAACTTGCGGGAGTTAGCAGTAAATATGCAGATCAATGCAGTTTGCAAGAATTTATCCGCCAGTCTGACAACTATCAAGAACTCGATCGCGACAATCTCAACCAAGTGTATAAATTTTTACTTTACAACGGTGGCCAAGGCGTGATGCTGAGTCACCCTTTCCCGGTGGAAAGGCTGCGGTATTTGCGAGATTGGGCGGCTTCCGAGGAATACCGGCAAATTAAGCTGGGTAACTACAAGCGGGCTGTAGCTGAGGGTGCGGTTGATGTGAAGTCCCAAACATCTAACAGCGAGACGGAGGCTTTGCGCCGTCAGATTGAGGAGTTGCAGCGGGAGATCGATCGACAAAAATCTAAGCAAAAATAAGTTGAGGATGTGCCGCAAGTACCTTGCGGCTGTCATTAGCGCCTTCAACCACTGTTTGCGTAAGTCTTTGAAAATTTACCGGATTTGGGGGAGGGAGGAAAGTAAAAGGAAGACAGGCTGCGGATCTCCCATCCCGCTACCTCGGAATTATATTAGAGTGCGATCGTCCCCAAAAGCCATAGCCTGCATTTGCAACTTCCCTCCAATCTACAAACTGTCCTCTTTTTTCTGAAATCTGTTTCTCAGAAGGTGTAGTTTAAATCTAGATAAGCTTATAACTGAATCGGGGCAAGAAAAAAATGATTATTGATAAAGCAATGAATACTCACAAACCAACTTCTAATTTTTTCGGGAATATCGGAAAAATTGCGATCGCCCTCAGCGTGCTAGTCGCCGGAATGGCCTTTACAAATCCTCCGAGAGATAAATACCTAACTTATGCTTCCGGCGTGCTCGAAACCGAGTTTAAAAACACCGTGCGTAATGATTCCCGCGTACCCAAAGCTTTGAGTGGCGTTGCAGAGACTTTCCTGACTTCCCAGCGCGGCTCGATCGAACACTTGCTCGACAATACAACGGAACGTCAGAACTTTGGCGTTGTCAGCATTTACACAACTCAACTAGGTAAAAAAAGCTATCAAACGGTTGGAGCTTTTGGCAATTTCGTTACCCTCCCACCTAGTTCGGCAAATGCTGAAAAGTAATGTCAAATTAAGTTAAATTATAGAAACCGGGCTTGCGATCGAACCCGGTTTTTACTTACTAGAAATAATTGGTTTAAGGCCGGAACCTTTGTAGGGAGAAATTAAAATTAGACTATTAGACCTATTGCAAAAAACAATCTATTCTATAATTAATAGTTAGCATTTTATTATGCTAGTTTTAGCAGCAGGTACGTAGTTGCGCTTCAGCGCTCTTTCCGAGATCCAAAAAGAGCGCTTTCATCGCAACTACGTACCTAAATTTAATAGACATCTTGCCAAAAAGATATCTGCGATCATTAAAGATTTATAGCAATCCTAAATGATTGATGAAGATTGGTAGCGGTAGTGGATGGTGCGTGCCTACCACCTATCTATCGGGGCAACCTGGATCTTTAAGAGCAACTACAAAAAATATCCAAATGATGGGAAGACTACTATATTATAAAAATATTAAGTTTTATTAAACACGAAAAGTTCTCGTCCCACTTACTATTAAAATAAATAAGATAAATTTTTATGTTTGACAAATAAGCAGATGGCTATGCAATTAAGTAAGGGTGAGAGATTTAATCTCTCTCAAGAAGCACCGGATTTAAAAAAAATGGCGATCGCCCTCGGTTGGCAGGTAACGGAGGCAGGACAAAGCTATGACATTGATGTCTCTGCATTTATGCTAGGTTCGGACGGCAAATTACCTGACGATAATTTTTTTATCTTTTACAATAATCTGCAATCCTCTGACGGTTCGGTACTGCAATCGATTCCTGAAAACAACCCAGCTAAAGAAAATAAGACTATTTACGGCATTATCTTAGAAAAAGTTAATCCTGAAATTGTGGAAATAACTTTTGTTGTGACTATTCACGAAGCAGATAAAATCAATGCAAGTTTTAGGAATATCAGAAATAGTTTCATCAAAATTGTCAATTTGGATACCGGAATCGAACTTGTCCGGTATGAATTAACAGAGAGTTTTACACTAGAAACGGCTCTAGAATTTGGTCGTTTGTATAGAAAGAATGGAGAGTGGAGATTTCAGGCGGTAGGAGCAGGATATCAAGCTGGATTAAAGAGTTTTGTTGACAAGTATTGTAGGTGAAATAGCAATAACATTACTGCAAAGCAGCGATGAAAAAATATCGCCGACAGATTCTGATAGCAGCACAAAAACTCGCCGCCGGAGAAGAAGTAAAAGGTAAATTTTAGTCGGATTCGTTAATAGATGACAAAATGTGCTGGTAAGCTTCGATGGTTTTTCGGGCGATCGCCTCCCAGTTATAATATTTTTTAGCATAAGCTTGCCCGTTAAAGCCCCTGCGCTGCCTTTCCTGTGGTGCGAGGAGGGCTGATTCGATCGCACGGGCGATCGCCCCTACCTCCAGAGGCACCACCCACCCAGCCTCCGCTTGCTGAATGTCATCCCAGATATAAACGCGATCGGAAATAACCACAGGTACACCCGCAGCCATCGCTTCTGCTACGGCAATACCAAAGTTTTCGTAATAAGAAGGCAACACAAATAAGTCAGCTTTTCTCAACATCTCAGCTTTTGAATCACCGCTAACAAAACCCGTTATTGTAGTAAATTTTTCTAAAATTGATTTTTTTATTTTGACTTTAATTTTGGCTTCGTAATCGGCATCTTGGGGATTAGAACCTGCTAAAATAAAGTTAAATTTTAGACCATCTTCTAAAATACTTTCCAGTGCCGGAATTAGCAATTCTAATCCTTTTTTAGGTTCGATTCGCGACATAAATAAGATGATTGGTATTTCCGAATCAGGCAATATTTCAGGGTAAGCATCTGCCGTCACCCCCAATGGAATTATCAAATCTTTTGGAACAGACATCTTGCCTGTGCTATCTAATAGTAAACAATCTTGTGGCACAGGCATCTTGCCTGTGCTATCCAAACCAAACCTTTCTGAAATTTTAGCTTCTTGCTTGCTAGTGAAATGAATTGCTGCCGCACCTGCTAAATTAGGTCGTTCTAAAAGTGTAGCATAAACCTGTTTTAAAAGCTTTTTCTTCTGCAAATCTGCGGGGTCAAGCATACCGCAGGGCCGGATAATATACGGTAACTTGTGCCCTCTGGCAATTGTCGCAGCGAAAGAAGTTACTGGCGAGAACAAAGCGTGAATGTGAGCGAGGTCAAATTGCCGCGCATTTTGATTTAACCACTGCAATAAACTCAGAGAAAACTTATATCTGCGAAACGGAGAACAGCGGAAATAAATAATCTCATAGCCGTTTTGTTTGATTGGTAGATTTAACGGCACATCTAAAGGATCTTGACCGATATCTCCGTTAGAATCTGTAGTGATAATTGTGACATCAATGCCTTGGGAAGCGAGGGCGGCAGAAAGTCCTAGTACCATTTGACTCGGGCCACCGTAGACGAGGGAAATTGAGGGGATAATTTGAAGGATTCGCATGATTAGCCCTTGGTCTTAATTGCGGTAGCTGGTTGTGTTATTATATAAAAAATTGCAAGATTTGCACTTTATACTAATTTAGGCGATCGGAGGCAAGTTATGCTGATTGGATTCAGCGTCGGCAACTACAAATCTTTTAAAGAAACTGTCACACTCAGCATGGTAGCTTCGTCAATTACGGAGGACGATCGAGAGCTTGACGAAAATAATGTATTTGAAATCAATCATAGATTAAAATTGCTAAAAAGTGCTGCTATTTATGGAGCAAATGCCAGCGGCAAAAGCAATCTTGTTGCTGCTGTTAACTTTATGAAGTGGTTTGTCCTTAACTCATCCAAAGAAACGCAAGTTTCAGAGGCGATCGATATTGAAGCATTCAGGCTAAGCACAGAGACAGAAAAAGAGCCATCATTCTTTGAAATAGTTTTCTTGCTAGAAGGCAAAAATTTTAGATATGGTTTTGAGATTAATTCTGAACAGGTTGTTGCTGAGTGGTTGTTTCAAAGTGATGAAGATTCAGAAACAATGCTTTTTGAACGGGATTTTGACAGCTTTATATTAGATGATTTCCCGGAAGGGCAAGGTATTAGCGATAAAACTAGAAATAATGCTTTATTTCTTTCTGTTGTTGCACAATTTAATGGTAAACTTTCTGGCAAAATCCTGCTGTGGTTCAGTAAAACTTTGCAATTGATATCAGGCTTGCAAGATAGGCAATACCGCAAGGAAACTTTAGAGTCTTTTGAGAACGATCGCCACAGGCATGATATTATTGAATTCATTAAAAAATTAGACTTGGGTATTGCTGATATCCAAATCACAAATCAACCTGTATTTATTATTTCCAATAATACAGCATTATATGGTAATTCCTACGGTAGTTTATATCCTATTTCTGAAAGCAAACCAGCCGTGAAAACAGTTCATCGGAAATATGATGCTGACGGTAAGCAGACTGCTATAGAAATATTCGATATTGAAAAGCATGAGTCTGAGGGAACAAACAAATTGTTTGCATTAGCAGGGCTGCTTCTCGATACTTTGAGGACAGGAAAGATTTTATTCATAGATGAACTTGATGCCCGACTACATCCGTTGATTACTCGTGAATTAATCTGCTTATTCAATTCTAACGAGACTAATCCCCACAACGCACAGCTTATATTCACGACACATGACACAAATCTGCTTAGCAGCAAGACTTTTCGCCGAGATCAAATATGGTTTACCGAGAAAGACAATAAGGGCGCTACTGATTTGTACTCTTTAGTAGAGTATAAAGTAGGAAAAAATGCCTCATTTGAACACGATTACATCATCGGAAAGTATGGTGCTATCCCTTTTGTTGGTAATTTCAAAGAACTTCTAGGTGAACTCTATGCCTAAAAAAAGTTCGTCCAGAAGAACTATTGATTACTCTAAAAGAAAAGTTAAAAATAGAAGATGGTTTTTAATCGTGTGCGAAGGTGAAAAAACAGAACCCAACTATTTTAGAAGTTTCGCGGTAGACACAAAGGTAATCAAGCTTGATATCAAGGGAGAAGGGAAAAACACGAGGAGTTTAGTAGAAAAAGCTATTGAGTTAAAAAATGACTCAGAATACGACGAAAGCGATCGATTTTGGTGTGTCTTCGATCGCGATATTAACGGTAAAAATTCTAACGACGCGCAAAATTTTAATGCAGCTATGACTCTTGCAAAAAATAACGGCATTAAAGTAGCGTACTCCAATGATGCTTTTGAACTTTGGTATTTACTACACTTCCATTTTTATAATACTGGAATTTCTCGCAAGGATTATCAAAATATGTTGACGAAGTTGCTCGGATACGAGTATCAGAAAAACAGTGAAACGATTTATGAGGAACTGAAAAACAAACAACAGGATGCGATCAAACACGCAAAACGGCTTTTAATGGAATACGATCGCCCTAATCCTGAAAGTGATAATCCTTCAACAACAGTGCATCTGCTAGTGGAAGAACTTAATAGTTTTATTCCTAAGAGTTGATGAATTTTGACACGATATACCTTAAATATACTTGGTATTAGCACAATTTGACTTCTTCCCATGAGTCTGTGTATCCCATACGCGAGATAAAATTTATCTGATCGGGCTAACCCAATGGTGTTGTGATACGATCGAGCAAGATTAATCATGCAGAATACCAAAAATGACTGTTCATTTTTAAGTAACTTTAGGAGTTGAATCAAAAATGGCTAAACAATCTCTCTCATTTATGCCGATCGCAATTTCGATGTTAGCCGCCATTAGTTATCCGACAACCAATGCAGCCGCTACCGCCGAAGTATCGCCATTACAGCCAACAGCATCAGCCATAACCGTCGCACAGAAGCCCACTCCCAGCGACACGAATAAAAAGCTTCCTGACGTGCCGGCAAAGCTACAAGTGCCTGCTGGTAATGCTTTAATCTCCGAAGTGTCAGCCAAAGGCGTGCAAATTTACGTGTGTCAACCCAAAACTGGCGATCGCACTCAATTTGAATGGACATTAAAAGCACCGGAAGCTGATTTATTTAATGCAAGTGGCGCATTAGTTGGCAAACATTACGGTGGCCCAACTTGGGAGTATACTAAAGACAAGAGTAAAGTCGTTGGCGAAGTAAAAGAACGTGTAGATTCGCCCGATCGCACTACGATTCCTTGGGTGCTACTAAGTGCCAAAAGCAATGAAGGTAACGGTTTATTTAGCAAAGTTACCTATATCCAGCGCGTCAATACTAAAGGTGGCAAAGCCCCAGCTACCGGATGCGATTCTTCAAAACAAAATAGCACTACCCGCGTGGATTACACAGCAGATTACTACTTCTTTGCTGCCAATAAGTAATACGCTTGTTAAAAGGTTTTGCGGCAAAAGAAGCGTTTGGTTTATTTGCACGAATCCTTGAATAACCCAGGTGCGTCGCTATGAGATTGTTGATATGTAGTTAGGAATTTTTCATGGCGACACACCCTACGACTTCTATCTTCTGCTACAAAAGTTGTTTGTAAAAATCTAATAACTGCTCAGCTAAGGCTTGATTTGTATAACTTGTCATAACTTTATGATAACCCCGATCGCCCAAATCAACAGCAAAATCCCGCGCTTCCATCAATTGCTGCAAACAATCGCGCAAAATCCCTGCATTTCCCTCTGGGAAGACTAACCCCGCATCGCCGATAACGTGGGGAATTTCGCCGCAATCGGAACCGATAACCGGGATTTTACAAGCCATCGCTTCAATTAAAACATGACCGAATTGTTCTTTCCAGCCCACGGTAGTCAAAGTTTTGAATTTATAGCTGGTTTGCGAGGGCAATACCAAACAGTTCATTAAGTTAATGTAAGGTGGAATTTCTTCATGGGAAACGCTTTCTACCCAGATTATTCGATCGCTGATGCCCCATTCTCTACATTTTTCTTCCAAGTGCGATCGCAATTTTCCTTGTCCTACTAACAACCACTTCCAAGAAAGTTGTTTCAATCCTGCTAATGCTTCAGCTAAAGTTAGCAGTCCTTTTTCTTCGACAAATCGCCCTACAAATCCTACCACAAAATCTGTTGGTTTAATGCCAAATTTTCTAGATAACTCAATATCTTTAGCAGCAGGCACAAACAATTTTTCATCTACTCCAAGTTGGGGCATTACTGCCATTGCACCTGTGTAGCCCCGCTGGTGCAAAATTTTAGAGCCATCTAAATTGCCGGCAATAATTCCGTCGGTATTCTGAAGATTGCAATTTTCTAATAGGGAAATAGGCCATTTCAATTCATAGGATAGATTCCACCAGGTAAATAATATATTTTTGGCTTGGAGTTTGAGTAATTTATTGAGTATAATTAATTGGCTGTAGGCTAGGGATTTTGAACCTTGTTCGACTTGGATAATCTGCGGTTTGAATTCGTGTAAAAGTCTAATTATATCTGTACCAAATGTTAGCAAGCCTTGATTGTTTTGACTAAAATTGGAGATGGGAACTATTTTAAATGAGTCTTCTTGATAAAATTCGGTTTCGATGATTTTATTTTGTACGCCTCCGGGTTTCCAGCGTCGTGGCACTACAATTGTTACTTCAATATCGGGTTCTAGGTTGGCTAATATTTTGAATTTTTCCCGATTTATGTCAACTATATAGGTGTGGCTGGCAACGAGGATTCTCATTTATTGGGAATGGGGAATGGGGCATTGGGAATGGGGCATTGGGAATGGGGCATTGGGCATCGGGCATCGGGCATTGCGAATTAATTCATAAATTATTTAGGGTTGATTTTGTCTTGATTTGTGTAAATTTGTCCGTCATTCCAGAGCGATTTGATGAGTGTTATGAGGGCACTGATAAAACCGAGGATATAAAAAGCAAATCTAGTGATAATTTTTAGGGGCGATCGGCTTTTATGACAAGGTGGATGCCCCAAAACGTGGCAGTCAAAGAGTTTGGCAAAAAATCGCAGGCATTGAAAGACGGTTAAATTTTTCAATCCCATCAGGAAGTGGTTGTGATAAAATGTGGTTTGATATTCGATCGATCGCGTGCTGACATCGTGACATCCGCCGCTTTCTTCCCCCAAGTGAACTAAACAAGCACTGGGATCGTACCAAATTTTCATGCCAGTCGATCGCAATCTCAAACAAAAATCCGACTCCTCCCGCACCGCACTCCCTACAAACCGCTCGTCAAACGTCAAATCCCACTCGGCAAAAACCTGACGGCGAAACGACATATTGCAGCCTCTAGCCGAGAGTACCTGCTGCGGTTTGACTGTATGCACCAAATCGATAAAATACCAAGCAATGCCCGGATCCATGGCTTCTGGGGGCAAAAAGTCGATCGCCAAATCGCCTCCAGAATTACCCAGTTTCATTCTGTCAAAAACCCTGCCCGCCACACATCCCACATCCGGTTTTGCTAAATAATTATCAGCATGAGCGGCTAAAAAACCATCCGGCAATTGTACATCATCATCAATAAATAAAATAATCTCTCCCACAGCGCGCCGCACAGCATAATTTCGAGCTCCCGGTAAACTCGCCCAATCTACCGGAAACCACCGAATTTTCCCCGCAGTTGCCAATTCCTCTAAATAAACTTGAGTTTCCGATTCGTGAGTGCGAGTTTGATCGATTACCAGCACTTCAAAATTCGGGTAATTTTGCCGAATCGCGTCAGCCAATGTCTCTCGCAGGGGTTGCTCGCGGTTGTAGGTAGGTATCACAACAGAAATCATCATTCGCAGTTGCCACTTTAATTATTTCTCTAAACGCCAAAGCCACACATCGCCCGGTGGGTAAATTGGTGTAATTTTATATTTTTGCACTTGTTCTAATTCAAATCGCAATAGCTCGGTGCTTCTGTAGAGAAATACATCGCTAAAACCATCAGGAATTTTAACTTGCTCGGGTTTCACTGCTAGCAAAAGCTCTACTTGCGGCTTCAGCAAATAGCTGACAGACAGTATTTTTCCGGTGAGGTTGTTGCCTCCGTGACAAATCACTAAAGGTTTTTGGGCTTGATTGACAATCGCCGCTACTGCGGGATTGTATTTAGTGCTAGAAGGATACTTGTTCCACCAAAGTTGTGACTGTGAGCTGACGGCACAAGAAACTATTTCACTCGATATTAGGGCTATTAAACCGAGCTGCCAGAGTTTTTGTCGTGGATTGTTGGCGGTGGTAATTTTAGCGCTAAAGAGGTAGGCAACAGCTAGCTGGATTCCTAAAAGATAGGGAACTAGATAGCGATCGGCAATGCCTCCCACTGCTATCAATACTATCGCTGTAATTCCGATCGCTGTCAAGACCAACAGCCAAACTCGTTTGGGAGTTGAGTAGCAAAGTAAATAGATTGAATGTGCGATCGCTAATATTAATATAACTGCTACAATCAGTCTGATTGAATCAGTAGTATTGCTCGAACCTAATTTGATGATTCCACCCGCCCAATGGGTGTCAATAAAAGTTCTACAGGTGATAATAATCAAAGGTTTAAGTGAAGATAGGGCCGAAAGAGAAAGATGGGGCAAACCTACTGTTGCAGCGATTCTGGGCGAGTTATCAACTAATACGAAAATCCAAGGAGCGAAAATGAGTGTTGCTGCCGCTGAAGCTAGTAAATAAGCAATTAATGTTTGGCGAACACGCCAATTTTCAGTTATAATTACGTAGATACCGTGGGCTAATATTACTATAAAAAATAATAAACTACAATACAGTCCTACAGTTAGGGCGATCGCATAAATCAACCAAACGCCTTTGCTCAATTTCGATGTAGATTTAAATGTAGATTTAAATGTAGATTTAAATGTGGCGGTAGATTTTTGTAGGGCGATCCTCTTCGTTGGCGCAGCCCCCGTAGGGGCGGGCTTCGCTAACGCCCGCAGCAGAATGGCATTCGACAGCAAGACGAGGACAGCAAACATCATATACGGCCTCGCCTCTTGCGCGTACAAGACGTGAAAAGGCGACACAGCCATGATTGTCACAGCCATCCATCCCGCACGCGCCGAGCGAAATAATTCCCAGCACAGCCAATAAACGCTCGGAAAAATCAACAAACTCATCCAAGCTGAAAGACTTCTGACAGTTGCCACTTCCGGGCCGAACCACTGCACCCAAAATCGGGCTAAAATAAAATATAGCGGCGGTAGTTGAGGTTCTTCTGTAGCTAAACCTTTAACTGTATCCAACCAACTTTTTTCAGGATTTATCTGCTGGTATTTCCGCTGCAAATCTTGAACGCTAATTGTTTTTCCTTGAAAATCTTGCTGTACCATTTCCGTCCAGGTGTAGCCAGAAATTCGCAGCGAGGTGATAGATTCGTCGAAGGAGTAGACTTTGCGATCGAGGTTTGTAAATCTAAAAAATATCCCCGTTATTAATATGACGACAATTAAAATTTTTAACCAAGTTTGGTGTAACCGCCCATTTTTAATTGATTTGCTGTTCATAAAATCAGAAATGGGGAATTGAAGAAAGAAGAAGTTAGTTGTTTAGTCTATAAGTAATAAGGATGAGGGAATAAGCATGAGAAAGTGGTTTCAATATCCCCTATATTTTACTAGAGGATTCTTGCCATTGGTGTCAACTCAATCTCAAGCTTAGTCTTAGCCTAATGTCGATCGCCGAGAGCTAGATCCCCCCTCACCCTCCGTAGGTACGTTGTTGGGCTTTAGCCCTCTTTAGATATACGCCTAAAGAGGGCTAAAGCCCAACAACGTACCTAGAGAGATACACAGGATTTCAGACTTAAGTTGACACTTCCCTCTTCCTTCTTCCTTCTTCCAACTGTCAACTGTCAACTGTCAACTGTCAACTGTTAGATAGCGATGTGTTGCTGAACGGCTAAGACTAAATTTTCAGTCCAGAAGTTAGCTAAGTCGGCGCTGGCAGCTTCTACCATAACTCTGATTAGCGGTTCAGTGCCAGAAGCGCGAACCAAAATCCGTCCCTGTTCTCCCATTGCAGTTTTAGCGCGATCGATCGCCTTTTGCATGGGTTCGCACTCGTGCCATCTTAAGCGTTTTTCGCGATCGTCCACCCGTACATTTACCAACAACTGCGGATATGTTTGGAAACTGTCACTTACCAATTGTGACAAAGATTCCCCTGACTCACGCACCAGCGAAGCTATATGCAAAGCTGTCAACAAACCATCGCCACTAATACCGAAATGCGGACAAAGAATGTGCCCCGACTGTTCGCCGCCCAACATCGCACCCGTGCGCTGCATTTCAGCGTGAACGTGCTGATCTCCGACGTTTGTTCTAGTTAGTTTGCCCCCCAATTCTTCCCAAGCTCGCTCGAAGCCCAGGTTAGCCATTACAGTAGAAATAATTAAATTATCCGGTAACTGTTCGGAGGCGCGCAATTGCTGGCCCCACAGATAAAGAATGTAATCGCCGTCAATCGATCGCCCTTTGTTGTCAACACCCAAAACTCGATCGGCATCACCGTCAAAAGCAAATCCCAAATCGGCATTGTGTTCCAAAACCGCCGCTTGCAAACTGTCGAGATGAGTAGAACCGCAGTTAACATTAATGCGAGATCCATCAGGAGAATTGTGCAAACAGATCACATCCGCCCCCATTTGCTCAAACACCGCCGGCGCCAAACCAGCAGCAGCCCCCCAAGCCAAATCCAAAACCACCCGCATTCCCCGCAAATTCATCTGTTGCAGCGAATCTGAGAGAGAATCAGCATAATCTTTAATCAACTCCGGGCGGTGGTAGTGATGCCCCAAAGCCAAGCTAGCAACCGCAACCTTAGCCCCTCGGATTCCCGCTTCGATTTGTTCCTGCAAATGCTGAGACAGCTTTGACCCGTTGGGGCCGAAAAACTTAATCCCATTGTCTTCTGGGGGATTGTGGCTAGCCGAAATCATCACTCCGCCCACAGACTGCGAAATGCTTGCCAGATAAGCAACGCAGGGAGTGGGACACAAGCCCAAATTCCACACTTCCAAACCGGCGGCTGTCAAACCAGCCGACAGTGACATTGCCAGCATATCGCTGGAATTTCTGCTGTCTTGTCCCAAAATCACAGGGCCCTGGTTGGGGGCATTTTGGCGTAGAACTTGCCCAGCCCAGAATCCAACTTGCAGCGCTAGGGGTGCAGTCAGCAATTCTCCAACTTTCCCGCGAATTCCGTCGGTGCCGAAAAGTTTTGTATTTGGTAGGGAGAGGGTATTTCCCAGCAAAATCGTATCGCGTTTGACTGGTTGTACCGAGTTAGTAGCCGAAAACTCGCTGCCGCGATGGCGCGAAGGTGTCTGAACCATATTCACTCCTTTAGGAATATTCACACTCACACTTTGCAGTTCATGTTACAACTGAAAGATCTTTTTTTCAGCGTAAAGTTAATTTATTTCGAGGATTTCTCAGGAAACTTGCTTTGACAGGCTACGGAGCAAGTTTAACTTCTTCAGAAAAATTTGTATGGTATCTAAGGGAAAAACTTTTATGGGGCGCGCCAAGAGGATCGTGGCGATCGCTCTTGGGGACGCTTCCACACGGATTTGAGACGATCCTGATGCCCTTTGAGTCTGTCAATCGATTTTAGATTTTAGATTTTAGATTTTAGATTTTAGAGGCGACCCCACGGATAAATTCGGGGGAAGAGAGGATTTTCGATTTTCGATTTGGGAATGCTGTGTTGCCATATACTTTTTGGCGGCAAATTTCTAGGCCGGGTATCGGTTGGGTCGATCGCTCCGGGCTGTGTTCGATCGCGATTTCGCCATCAGGTGCTAGCATTTCTTGGCTGGCGATCGCGTTCAACACAGGTTCGTACAAGTCGCTGGCGTAGGGCGGATCGAAATAAATGCGATCGAATTGCTGTGGTGATAGTGAGGCTAATTTGGCGATCGCATTTCCCCGCAGAATTTGGAACGTTTGCGAAGAGTCTGCTACTTGCTCCCAATTTTCGCGGATAATCGCACAAGCATTTGCCGACTGTTCGATGCCGGTGACACTCAAAGCCCCGCGACACAAGGCTTCTGCACCCATCGAACCGCTGCCGGTACAGATATCGAGCCATTTGCAATCTGCGATCGACCCTTGCCAAATATTAAATAAAGCCTCTCTCACTCGCGCCAGAGTCGGGCGAGTTGCCAGTCCCGGCAGAGTTTTTATTTGGCGGTTTCCGTAGATTCTGATACTCATAAGAAGAAGGAAGAAGGAAGAAGGAAGAAGGAAGAAGGAAGAAGGAAGAAGGAATAAAGTATTTGTAGGGTGCGTAGCCATTAAAACTCCCTAAATTCAATGAACAATCTCATAGCGACGCACCTTACACTTCGGGCTAGTGGAAACAAACTACCAACTCGGTTAGTACCACTAATTTTTATAAATTATATTATAATTTGACCAAAAATGGAATTTGGAGCCGACAAAGCAGCTCCATTCTTTTGGAAAAATCGTATCATTTAAAACCCAGACTTAACAGTATTTTCTGCTTGATTAGATTCAGGTACTGGTGTCTGGGCTTGTTTGACACATAATACAGCATTGCTGACTACCAGTGATACTAACACCACTTTAACAGGAAACGAAACAGGAGGAGTATTCATAAATTTATAATTGGTAATTGGTAATTAGTAATTAGTAATTGGGAATTGGGAATTGGGAATTGGGAATTGGGAATTAGTAATTAGTAATTGGGAATTGGGAATTGGGAATTGGGAATTGGGAATTGGTAATTGGTAATTGGGAATTGGGAATTGGGAATTGGGAATTGGGAATTGGGAATTGGGAATTGGGAATTGGGAATTGGGAATTAGTAATTAGTAAACCACCGAGGATTGCCCTAGGGAATAACAACTATCAAAAGTTGTTGATAATCATCGGTTGGGTTTGCCGCGCCGGAGGAGATGCCGGTACAGGAGCAGGATAAGGTTGTGGATAAACCGGATAACCTGGTTGCGGATATCCAGGTGCAGGTGGATATGTTGGTTGTTGATAAATTGGCTGTTGATTGGGTTGTCCGGGATATTGAGGTACAACATTAGGTTGTCCGGGATATTGAGGTGCAGCATTTCCGGGAAAACTTTCAGGAGAACCAGCAGTTCCTTGGGGAAATTGCTGTTGATTTTCTGGGAGATTTTGAGGATAAGATGGAATTCCCAAGATGCCTTCAACAGCGCGGCGGAGAATTGGTCTCAGGGGAATTGCTAAACTCATTTCGGCGCTTGAGCCGATCGCCATTACAGACAGCGTTCCGACAATAGCTAGTTTTCCGAATCCTTTTTGCAGTTGGTGTTGAAAAATCATGGTTTGTCTTCCTTGTCAAGTGATTTTAGATTTTGGATTTTAGATTTTAGATTGAATTCATAGATGAGTATGGGTATTCAACTAAAATCTAAAAGTTAAAGTGTTGGTGAATAGATAGATGCAGCCGAGAACTAAGGCATGGGGCGAGAATTGGGTGCGTTGCCGTATTGATTCCGGTTTTTTTGTTTGTGGTTGTTTGTGGCTGCTTGCTTAACTGTTGATACTTTCCCACAAGCCAAAAGCAAGGGCTACGGAAGAATCGGGAGTTAAGCAAGGAGTTAAGAATCTCGATAAATACCGAAACTTAGGATTTATTTCATCGCACCCAAAACGAGACATCGCGGCGGCCGTTAACAGAAGTTCCAAACTGGGTAACGTTGACATTGTTGCAGTTGAATTCCCCGAACAAACCGCGATTTCCTTGGTTGCTACCTCGAACGGCGATTGTCCCGTTACCGTTAACTCTTTCAACTACTCCAATGTGTCCGTGAGTGCGATCGGCACCGGGGAATGAAGACTGCATAACAACGACTGCACCGGGTTGAGGCCCAACTTGACGGAAGCCGTTACGTTGCAACACTGAACCGTAATCTTTGGCACTCCAAACATAGGGAGGACGCAGTTGAAAACGATTGTTTGCGTAGTGTACGCACTGGCAAAATTGCGCGGCTGCGGCTGGTTTGATGTTGGAGAAACTCGCAGTTACGACTGTGCTAGCGGCGGCGAAAGCAGTTAACAAAGCTAGGGAGATTTTGGAGGAAGAAGTAAATAATTTCATGGTTGATTCCTTGTTTGTTTGCGGTTGTTTGCTTAACTGTTGATACTTTCGCAGAAGCGCCAAAGGATTTCTCGCCAGAAACGGGACTTAAACAAGGAGTTAAGGATGGGTCGAAATATTTTTGTCAAGCCTTTGCTCGGAAAGGGTTTCAGGCGTTATAAAATTTAAGGAGGGCGAGAAAGTTAACTCCGGCTTCTCCTGAGTCGATCGCAAATTCCGATTAATTCCGGCGTACACCCCATCTCTCGCGAGGTTTTCCCTCGCCAACCGCCGTCTCAAGCGGAGTGCGCGTGCTAACAGAGAGCCCGATTTAAAATCTAAAATCTAAAATCTAAAATCTAAAATCCAAATGAATGTACCCAAAGCAAGGCGCGATCGCGGCAGAATACTTACAGACAAAGGATGGAAGAAAATCTGGGACGCGATTTATCTCAAATTTACCGATCGCCCCAGCTTGCAAACCATCTCTGAACAAACCGATCCTGGACTTAATCGAAATTCTCCGTCTTTCGTCTCGACGGATACGGTGTCTAATATATTGAACCGGCGAGCCCCCGCTGACACAGCCAAAATGGAGAGTTTGTTTGCAGCTTTTGGACTGCGACTCGAATCTGACGATCGCACTTCCGGGGATATTTCCGGCAATCTCGCGCCCGCGCCCACTCCTCAAACCCGGCAAAATTGCAGCGAATTGCCGGATATTTCGGGGTTTTTCGGTCGCCGGGAAGAACTGGGTTTCTTGAAAAACTGGATTTCGGGCGATCGCTGTCGGTTAGTTGCGATCTTCGGGATGGGCGGAATTGGTAAAACTGCACTTTGCGCGCAATTAGCCAAGCAAATTCAAAACGAGTTTGATTTTGTCATCTGGCGGAGTTTGTCGAATCAGCCGAGTTGTCAAGATTTGGCGATCGGCTTAATTCAATTTATCTGCGACTGTCAGGGCAAAAAATTGCCAGAAAACCTCAGTGACGGCATTTCCGTTCTGATTGAATATTTGCAAGCGCACCGCTGTTTAATCGTGCTTGACGGCGTGGAAACGATCTTAGATACGGGCGGTTTTGCTGGCAAATATCGATCGGGCTACGAAGATTACGAAAGGCTGTTCAGACAAATAGGAGAATCCAACCATCAAAGCTGTTTATTGCTTACCAGTTCGGAAAAATCTAGAGACATAGCTATGTTGGAAGGTCAAACTCGTCCCGTTCGATCTTATAAACTCACAGGTTTAGACAATATGGCCGCGCGGGAAATCCTGCAAGAAAGAGGTTTGACTCAAGAAAAACAATGGGATGAATTGATTGACTGTTATGCCGCTCATCCTTTAGCCCTGAGGATTGTTTCAGCAATGATTTTAGAGTTATTTAATGGTAAAAGTTCAGAGTTTATCAGAGAAAATACCGTATTTTTAGGTCAAATTAACCATATTTTATCGCAGCAATTTCAGCGACTTTCGGTATTAGAAAAAGATGTAATCAAGCAGTTGGCTACGGCGGGAGCACCAATGGATCTAGCTCAATTGCGCGGCGGACTTTCTGAACCGGTTAAAACATCGAATTTGATGGAAGCGCTGGAATCTCTGGGATGGCGATCGCTAATTGAGAAAATCACAGTCAGCGGCAATGTCGCTTTCACGTTACAGCCGGTGGTGAGGAAATATGCGATCGAGCGATAGGTATTAGCTGGTACGATATGCTGCGAGATCGTAATTTTAGGATTGGGATAGCGATCGCAAATCATTAAGGATTGCTATACACCTTTTGAAAAAAAAGCAGGTACGTAGTTGCGCTTAAGCGCTCTTTCGGCAAATATTAAAATTAATTGAGGTATGAGGTATGTAGTTGCGCTTCAGCGCTCTTCCGGCAAATATTAAAATTAATTGAGGTATGAGGTATGTAGTTGCGCTCTTTCCGCAAATCTTAAAATTAATTGAGGTATGAGGTATGAGGTATGTAGTTGCGCTTCAGCGCTCTTTCCGACGTTTGATAGTCAACATATTTTTGACTGTGTTAAGAAGTCCGTAATTTGGGATTTAGCGCTCTTTCCGATATCCCCAAAAGAGCGCTAAAGCGCAACTACGTACCTGGATTTAATAGACATTTTGCAAGATATCTATTACCTAAGCAGCAACTTTTGTTCTCACCAGACTGACAAAATTTGACAGCATATGCAATCCCGTACTCGAAGACTTTTCCGGGTGAAACTGCACCGCCATCAGATTATCTTTAGCGATCGCCGCCGTCACATTTTGACTTCCGTGAGTCACCATAGCCGATCGCACTTTCAAATCAACCGGATCGACATAATAAGAATGCACGAAATAAACCCAAGGATCGGAGGGTAAACCTTCCCACAGCGGTTGATTCGGCTGAGCAAATTCTAATTGATTCCATCCCATGTGCGGAATTGTCAGCCCCGGTTCCGACTGAAACCTGCGGACTTTGCCCGAAATAACGCCCAAGCCTGGTTCTACGCCTTCCTCCGAACTTTCAAACAGGATTTGCAAACCCAAACAAATGCCTAAAAAAGGTTTTCCCGAGGCGATCGCACTTTTTATCGGTTCTATCAAATTGCGCGATCGTAAATTCTGCATTGCCGGATCGAAGGAACCCACTCCCGGCAAAACCACCGCATCAGCCTGCTCGATGATAGCAGGAGAATCCGTAATTTTTGGCACTGCACCCACATTTTCCAAGCCTTTACAGACAGAGTGCAGATTGCCCATGTCATAGTCCACTACTGCGATGACAGACATTGACTTACTTGCCTTATATTATCAATATCGCTATTATTGCATACAATCAGTCATTAGTCAGTTGTTATTAGTTATTGGTTATTGGTTATATGTTGCTGCCAATTCCCAATTCCCAATTCCCAATTCCCAATTCCCAATTCCCAATTCCCAATCATTTATGACAACAAAATTTTTATTAACATCATTTGATACTTGGCTTCCCCATCAGAAATCCAACTCTTCCGACGATTTATTAGCCAAAATTTCCCAAATTCAATCTTTGCCTGATTCGCTAACTTTTTTGAGAAAACTGCCCGTAGATTTTCAGGAAGCGCCGAATTTGGCGATCGCCCAAATCAACCAAATCCAACCCGAAACCATTATCTGCTGCGGCATGGCCGAAAGCCGGGAAAAATTAACCGTAGAATCTTGCGCTTGCTGCGATACAGACATTCTGAAAACAAAAGTCAATCTCGAACCGCTAGTCGCTGATTTATGCACCACAGAAATCAGTTACGAAGCCGGAAAATATGTTTGTGAAGCTCTCTATTACGCAGTTTTAAAACATATTCGCAATGCTCAACTTCCCGCTAAATGTATTTTCGTCCACGTGCCAATTTTAACATTAGAAAATTCTGACAAAATTGTCGGCGATTTTTTATCTATTGTCAATCGCCTAACAATTAACCACTGTCAACTGACAACTGACAACTGACAATTGCCAATTGCCAATTGCCAATTGCCAATTGCCAAGTTGTTAACCGCCGTAATTCCAGCCCGTCGTTTCTAATAGCAACGGATCGCCCTCGCGATGAACACCGGCACCGATAACTTCACCGACATAAACCGTGTGATCTCCGTGTTCCACAGCACCAACAACATTGCACTCAATGTAACCCAGAGTATCCGAAATAATCGGACAACCGGTTTCGGCGCCTAGATAAAATTCTACATCCTCAAATTTATTGCCAACGCGGCGCTGCTGCTTGAAGAATTTCTGGGCTAACTCTTTTTGTCCAGCTTCCAGGAAACTCAAAGCAAACACACCGCTAGCTTTGATCATGGCGTGGGATTTGGAGTCTTGCTTGACGCAGTTGACGACTAAGGGAGGGGTAAAGGAAGATTGCATCACCCAGCTAGCGGTGAAACCGTTGACTTCTTCCCCGTCTTTGACACCGCAAATGTACAATCCGTGAGGGATTTTGCGGAGGAGGGTCTTTTTAGCTTGTTCGTCTAGCACGGGCTTACCTGTCGATCGATAATTCTACACCGCCCAGTTTACCAATGTCCCGTCCACAAACCCAACTGTCTTAAGGGCGATGCGCCACACGGAGAATCTTGAGATTGCCAATATTAGTTTTTTCACAACCAAATTTTCTGCTTGCCACAATATTTATTTTTATTAACTTAAATTGAGTTTTTCCGATGTTTTGACAACCAACTATATACTATGTTAAGACTTTAGCTATTAATCTTAGAATCTAAACGCAGTCACTCAATTAGTTAACAAAACCGGAGATAATTCGATGACAGAATCGTTTAAACGGAACTTTGGTTTAGGTCTTGTAGCAGTCAGTATATTATCTCTAATTTGTTTCGGCATAATAGGGATTGGCAGAGATGGCCAGCTAAATGCTGATGGTTCTGTACTTTACGCTGCTGGGCGTGCTTGGCTGAAGGGTTTAAATCCCTACAACCACGATATGCTGACTCAGAGTGTAGCGACAATAAAAGAAATTGACACGCTTCAAGATGCGGCTTTCTTTTATCCTCCTCAATCAGCCGCATTGTTTATGTTTGTCGGTCTTTTCGATTACCCTGTTGCCAAATTCGTTTGGCTATTACTCAACTTGCTGTCAATCGCAGCTATTATTGCGATGACAGTTCGCACCATCAACCAACATCAAAATAACAGTCAAAATCAACTCGGCAGTTTGGTGATGGCTGCGATGATTATCGGCAACCCATTCACTGCCCACGTTGTGTGGATGGGTCAAACTTCTTTGATGGCTTTTGCCGGGACAATGGCTGCTTGGTTCTTCAGCCAACGGCAAAAATTTGTATTGGCAGGTATCTGTTTGGGTATAGCCAGTTTTAAGCCGCAACTATGCTTATTGCTGGGTATTTGGTTTTTGCTAGAACGGAACTGGAAAATATTAGCTGTAGCCTTGGCAACGGTTATAATTATGAGCGCTTACCCATTGGTGCTGTACGGCGGGCCAGTTGGGATGCTGGCAGCATGGCATCAAGGAATTCTAGACAGCTATAGTTCTTTGCCTTTCAATCAACCGGGGTTTCAAGATAAAGTTGGTATGGAAAGTCTTTTCGCTTCTTTAGGCTTGAAGGTACCGGCTATCAAGATTGTGGCAGTAATTTTAGCGGTTGTGCTGTGGGTGTTTCGCAATAGAATTAATCGCGAAGATGTGTTGGCTCTGCTGATGGGTATATCCTTCACCTTTCTGGGATATACTCACGTTTACGATTATGTAGGTTTGTTCCCGATTCTGACTTCGCTGTGGCTGTATTGCAGCAATAACCGCAAAGCTTTGCTCGGCAGTATTGCCTTAGTTTTTCTGCTCTTTTTTCCGAGACGGATATTTTTAGCAGCGGGTTTGCCTTTTTTGATTCACTGGAGAACAATTGTTGTTTTAATTCTAGTAGTTGGTGTTGTTCTATTCAGCATGAAATCTAAATCGAGTGAGGGATTGCAACAAGAAATTGCTTGATTTTGGGTCGAGTTACCAGTGACGATATTTTTAACTGTCCACTGGCGACTCCCTTGCTCAAAACTCTCAAACAACTCCGTGCTTTTTAAACCAATCTTGCAGCTTTTTCCAAGCATCATTGGCTTCTTTTTCCCGATAAGTGGGGCGATAGTCGGCGTTAAAACCGTGGGGTGTATCTGGATAAAGCACAATTTCGGAACCGCTGGTACCAGTTTTGAGAAGTTGTTGCATTTTCTCGACTGTATCGTTGGGAATTAAGTCATCTTTGCCACCGTAAAGCCCCAATACTGGCACTTTCAAAGTTGCTGCAAGGTCGATCGGCTGTTTGGGAGTCAAAGGCGTAGAATCGCTAGCCAAACGCCCGTACCAAGCCACGCCAGCTTTGACTTTCGGGTTGTGGGCGGCGTACAGCCACACAATTCTGCCACCCCAGCAAAATCCGGTAATCCCTAACTTATCAATATTGCCCTTGGCTGACTTTTGCGCCCAATCGACGGTAGCATCTAAATCGGACATGACTTGAGCGTCGGGAACTTTCGAGACAACTTTACTGACAATTTCTTGAATGTCGGTGATTTTAGAAACATCACCTTGACGGGCAAACATCTCTGGGGCGATCGCCAAATAACCTAATTTAGCAAAACGGCGGCAAATATCTTGGATGTGCGCGTGAACCCCGAAGATTTCTTGAATCACTAAAATGACTGGAAAATTGCTACCGCTGGCCGGCATTGCCCTGTATGCTGGAATCTGCCCGTCTTTCACGGGGATTTTAACTTCACCTGCAACTAAATTCGTTGCATCTGTGGTAATAGTTGCCAAAGAAATAGGATGAACTGCTAATGCAAATCCGGCGGTTAATGCGGTGACAGTGATAAATTGTCTGCGAGTTAAATCTTTCATTGGTAATGGGGAATAGGGAATAGGGAATAGGGCATTGGGCATTGGGAATGGGGCATTGGGCATTGGGAATGGGGCATTGGTTATTGGGAAGAAGGCCCGCGCCGGGCATTGGGCATTGGGTATAGGGCATTGGGTATAGGGAATAGGAACCAACCAATAACAAATAACCAATAACAAATAACCAATAACAAATAACCAATAACAAATAACCAATAACTACTGACGAAATAGCCGATCGTGCTCTGGATGGTACAAGCGCGATCGCCCTTGGGCCTCTTTTCCCAAAGCCGGACTAATCACATACATCGTCGTTCTGATCAAATTATGTTCGCGAGTGGCGATCGCCATTTTGTCAAGAGGAACCAGCACAATCTTCTCATCAGGCCAGCCCAACCGATAACAAATCGCCACAGGCAAATCAGACGGGTAATATTCCATCAACTTAGCTTGAGCTTGTTCGACATGGCGCGCGCTCAAATACAGACACAAACTCGCTTGATGAGCCGCCAAACCAGCTAATTCTTCACGTTCTGGTACTTCAGTTCTGCCGCTAATTCTGGTCAAAATAATTGTCTGCACAACTCCGGGAACTGTCAACTCAATTTTAAGTTTAGCCGCCGCAAGTTGGAAAGCGCTAATTCCCGGAATTACCTCAAAAGCAATTCCCGCTTCAGCCAAAGCGTGCATTTGTTCGCCGACTGCGCCGTAGAGACAGGGATCGCCCGAATGCAGTCGGACGACGCTTTTGCCGGCTCGCACTCGATCCACCATCAAAGGTACAATCTCTTCGAGAGTCTTATCTGCCGTTTGGATAACTTCAGCATCCGCGCGCACCCCCTCTAAAATTTGCTTTGGAACTAGGGAATCGGCAAATAATATGACATCGGCCTGGGCCAGCAATTTTTGAGCCCTAACAGTCAACAAATCCGGGTCTCCGGGGCCTGCACCTACAATGTATACGCCTGGAATTAGGGATTGAATCTCTGTCAAACTCATTGCTGATAAAAAATTTGCGAAATTTACTGGCGTTTCCGGATGCACCTATTTTGGTTGGAAGTAAGGGATGGTAGATGCACCCTGGTTTTGAACCCTAGAGACTAACGTCTCTGGGGTTTTTTATTGATCCTCTGGGGATTTGGGAGCAACCTTTGTGCGATCGCCCGTGGCTGATACAACATCTGGCAAAGGTCGATCGAGCAAATAAAGCCAAGCCAACCCGCCAAAACCTAACACAATCCCAGTCAAACTTACCATCTGCGCCGTCCGCAGCGGCCCGAACATCAAACTATCAGTTCGCAACCCTTCAATCCAGACTCTACCGCAACTGTAAGCTGCGATGTAAACCAAAAACAAAGCACCTGTTTTTAACCTAATTTTGCCCTGCAAATCGCGGAAAAACAAAGTCAGCAGCAACCCAAATACTGTCAAATTCCACAGAGATTCGTAGAGAAAAGTGGGATGGAAGTATTCAAAATTAGCATAGGCGATCGGGCGACTGTTTGCCGGAATATAGAGTTTCCAGGGCAAATCCGTAGGACTGCCAAAAGCTTCGGAATTAAAGAAATTTCCCCAACGTCCGATCGCCTGACCAAGAATTGCCGAAGGTGCGATCAAATCGGCCAATTGCCAAAAAGAAACTCGCTGGATTTTCGCAAAAATCAAAGCTGCGATCGTGCCGCCCAAAATTGCGCCGTGAATGGCAATTCCGCCTTTCCAAATCGCAATAATATCTTCAGGTCTCTGGGCGTATTGCTGCCACTCAAAAGCCACGTAATAAATTCTAGCGCAAGGAATAGCGCCCAGAACCAGCCAAATTGCTAAATCGCCCAGCAATTCCGGGTTAACGCGGCGTTTTTCGGCCAAATATTGGGACAGACTGACCCCAATCAAAACGGCAGAAGCTATCAACAGCCCGTACCAACGAACGGCTACGGGGCCGAGTTGAAAGATAATCGGGCCCGGGGATGTGAATTGAAAACCTAAAGGCAGCGCAAGAATATTTAGCACCATGAAAGTTGAATTATTTTTGGTGGAAAGCTGTCAAATTTGCATACCCTTTCACAAACTACAGAGTTTATTTTAGGTGACTGCGGTCATTTACACGCAATATTTGGGGAATTTCGCCGAAAATTAACTTTGTTGTCGAGATTTCTGTTATTGCAACCTTGTTGACGTGACACGACGGACTCAAAGGCTACACTCAGAATCACAGAATTACCTTGCAATGCCTCCAGGAATATACAGCAGGTTGCAGGTTTAGGAAGTACACCCGCTTATCGAGCAATTCCCGTTGGGACAAGGCACTGCCCTCCATACTGCACTTCATAAACTGGGGATAGGCTGTAAGCATCAGTCGGGCTTGACATAAAAAAACTATGGGTGTTAGTATGCACTAATCAAAAAAATAATATTCTTTAGAAAAGAATTATGGTAAAATCCAAATTTTACATTCCTTCCTTGGACGGAATTAGGACGATTGCTTTTTTCATTGTCTTTTTATCTCATGCAGGGGGCGAGAATATTTTCCCTGGGGCCTTTGGTGTAACAGTGTTTTTCTTTTTAAGTGGATATTTGATCACAACTTTGCTGAGACGTGAATATGAACAAAACCAATTCATTAATTTAAAACATTTTTATTTACGACGTATTCTGCGAATTTTGCCTGGGTTTTATGTAATTTTATTCCTAGCATCTATCTTGACCTGGATAGGTGTACTTGAAGGAGAAATACAACTACCAGCTTTTTTAAGCCAGGCTCTCCATTATTATAACTATTATGTAACTTTTTTTGGTGGTTCCGGAGTAGCTCCTGGTACTCAGGTATATTGGTCTCTGGCGGTGGAGGAACACTTCTACTGTCTTTTCCCTTTTCTCTACATAAGTTTACTCAAAATGCGTGTGAGTCCCCAAAGGCAAATGTTAATTATTTGGGGGATTTGCTTAGCTATTCTAATTTGGAGATGTGTTCTAGTGTTTGGCAGGGGAGCAGATGAAAATAGCATCATTTTTTTATCAGATACGAGAATAGATAGTATATTGTTTGGCTGTGCATTAGCGGTCAATGGCAACCCAGTATTAGATGCTCCCTATGGCTCTGATAGACTGTGGAAGTATTTCGTACTACCAGCCGGAATTACTGTAATTATTTTATCGTTTATATGTGATTCTAGTGAATTTGAAAGTACAGTGCGTTACACTATTCAAGGTATTGCACTACATGGTCTTTTTATGGCTGCTATCCGTTTTCCCGATTGGGGAGTATTTCAAATTCTCAATTGGAATTGGATGCGGTTTATCGGTTTGCTTTCATACTCGCTTTATTTAGTACACCATACTGTAATTAAGGCTGTTTATCTTTATTTACCTCAAGTTTATGTGGTTTTGCAAGGAGCGATAAGTATGCTGATTTCCTTGATATTAGCCTATGCAATATATAGGTATATAGAGATGCCATGCGGAAAGCTACGCAAGCAGTTGTCATCCTCATCAAGTTAAGTGCCACAAAAAATTTACCAAGTCTATTTTCGCCAATTTCGTCACCGATAGGTGGCAGCTTTGGTCGAAAAGTTTTAATATAGAGGGTGGTTTTAAATTTTCTGATGACCTATGTCTCCTACTTCCGTTTCTCAGGTGTACTCTTCTGGTAATTCCAGGGATGCGAATCAGTCTCGCAAGACTGATGCTTTGGCTGTTGAGTCTGGTAAAATTCCGCCGTTGTTGGGCGCGAATTTGGCTGAGTTAACGGAGTGGGTACAGCAGCAGGGACAACCGGCTTATCGCGGGAAACAGTTGTATCAGTGGATTTATGAGAAAGGGGCGCGATCGATCTCTGACATTTCTGTATTCTCGAAACAATGGCGCGAGACTGTTGCTAAAATTCCGATCGGGCGATCGACTATTCATTTGCGATCGGTCGCACCAGACTCCACCGTAAAGTATCTCCTAAAATTAGCAGACGGTCAAATCATTGAAACCGTCGGCATTCCCACCGAAAAACGGCTGACAGTGTGCGTCTCAGCCCAAGTTGGCTGCGCGATGGGCTGCGACTTTTGCGCCACGGGTAAAGGCGGTTTCAAGCGCAACTTAGAAAAACACGAAATCGTCGATCAAGTCTTGACAGTACAGCAAGATTTCGGCCGCCGAGTCAGCCACATCGTATTTATGGGGATGGGCGAACCCCTGCTGAATTTCGATAATGTCGTAGCTGCTGTCAAGTGTTTGAATCAAGACGTAGGAATTGGACAGCGAAACATCACCATTTCCACAGTCGGAATCCGCAATCGCATCACCCAACTAGCTGAACATCAACTGCAAGTTACCCTCGCCGTCAGCCTCCACGCCTCCAATCAAAGACTGCGCGAAGAGTTGATTCCCAGCGCCCACCCTTATCCTTTGGGTGAGTTAATGGCAGAATGCCGCGAATATGTGCGATCGACTGGACGTAGGTTAAGCTTTGAATACGTACTCTTAGCTAATGTGAATGATTTACCGGAACACGCCGCCGAGTTAGCAAGTCAGTTGCGCGGCTTTCAGTGTCACGTCAATTTGATTCCTTACAATCCGATTCAAGAAGCTGAATATCAGCGGCCAACTCCCAATCGAATTAACAATTTTGTGACGGTTTTGAAGGAAAAGAAAATTGCAGTTAGCGTGCGATATTCTCGTGGTTTAGAAGCAGATGCCGCCTGCGGACAATTGCGGGCTTCGGAGGTTTAATAGTAGATTTTTACTGTTAGGTAAAATTGGTTCGTAGTGAGGACTTTAGTCCTCTCTCATTTGATGCGGACTAAAGTCCTCACTACGAACGTTTTTGATTGTGTTTGTGCGAGATGACATGATATTACAACACACTCTACAAGCGTTTAACCAGTATCCACCGCAACTCGATGGGCGGCGTTTCTTGCACGGGAAATAAATCGCGCCCACTCGCCCAACTGACAAACCAAGGCGTCGGCGGCCACGCAGAATCAGGCAAATGTTTTTGTTCGTATTCAATCACCGATTCATCGGCAATAATTTCTAACGGTAAACCCTCGATAGCTGCTTCCAATTCTTGTCTGGTAATTAAATAAGACCAACACAATTCTGACATTTGTTTTGCCATCTCATCTGGTTCATAGCCATCTACAGCTAAGAAAGTGCTGAACAAGATAAACCCGCCACTTAACACAGCATCGGACATTTTGCCGAGAAATAAGCGGATTTGTTCGGGATAGCGGAAGTGCGAGAGAACTTCGGTAGCAATCGCTAATTTGTACCGATAGGTTTTCATCCTCAATAAAGGATCTAAAACGTCGCCTTGGATGACATGAATCGGCAACTTTTCGGCGGTGGCTGCTGCTGAGAGTTTTTCGGCAAATATCGGCGTTAGCTCGATCGCATCCACGGAATGTCCTAACCTAGCTAAAGGCAGACTATTGCGCCCTGGGCCCGCACCGACATCCAAAATAGCTGCTTTACCCGGTTCCCCTAATTCGGCGACAATTGCCATGACTTTAGCATCGGGATGGCTGCCAAATAAAGGTTCGGGGCGAATATCCGGCCAGGTATGATATTTCTGGGCCATCGATTCGACTTGAATCTTGGTATTCAGAGTAATCCCGCCGCCTAAGCCAGTTTGGGGATTGGCGGGAAAGTATGAGACGATGAGATTAGCGTGGGGAGAATTTTTGAATCCTTCTGTTAAGGCGTTAGCGATTAATGTTCGCAAATTTTCGGTTTGGGCAGCGTCGAGGTTTTGTCCGAGAACTTTTAAGAAGTCTGAGAGTAATTTTAGATAGTCGTCTAGCATTGATGGCAAACAAGGTAGATAAAATTCTCCCTTGATGCCGATGTTCTTTTTGAGTCTTTCTTTGAGAATTAATTTCAGGCTATTAGAATCAGTCAGCGGCGGGCCAGTTTCGGGCGAGTCGCTGACAGGCAATTCTGGGGAAGATGCGGCACTGGTAGGGTTTTTAGTCACAATGTTTTCGATGATAACCGCGCAATTTGCGGAAAAGTGCGATCGACATTACGGACAATCATAACCTCGGTGGTTGCTCTCGGTGGCGAAATTTGGTATAATTGTCTGCTGCCAAGATTCAGACATTAAACAGGAGGTCGATCGGCAATAAGTGCGATCGCGCCTAACATAATTTTATGCTCTTGCACCTGAATTCTCGCGTGCAGCGTTTCTGGCGTATCATCAGGCAATACCGGCACCGCAGCCTGCATTAAAATCGGCCCGCTGTCTACTTCCAAATGAGCGATGTGCACCGTACATCCCGTTATTTTCACCTTAGCGGCGAGTGCTTGCTCAACGGCGCGAATGCCTGGGAAACTCGGCAGCAAACTGGGGTGAATGTTAATAACTTTGTCTGCAAAAGCATCAAGCAAAACTTTGGTAACAATTCGCATCCAACCCGCCATCACCACCCATTCTACATCATGGGATTGAAAAGTTTTAACAATTTTTGTATCTAATTCTTCGCGGCTTTTGCAATCGCGGTGATTGAGCAAAATCGAGGGAATGCCGTATTTTTCCGCTCTGGCGACAGCTTTAGCTTCGGGATTGTTGTAAATTAACACTGGGATTTTAGCGTTGAGTTGTCCCTGTTGGATGGCTTCGGCAATTACCTCGAAGTTGCTACCGCTACCAGAGGCTAAAACTCCTAGTTTTAACGGTGGATGAGTCGGATCGATCGCCGGAAAGCCAATCTCAGGAGAAATCAGGCTGGCAGTGGAATTAGTAGATACTGGGTTAACCGTCATAAGTTATTGGTTATTGGTTATTGGTTATTGGTTATTGGTTATTGGTTGTTGGTTGTTGGTTGTTGGTTGTTGGTTAACTGTCATACCAATTTAATGTGAAGTTGCATAGAATCGGATCCCCCTAAATCCCCCTTAAGAAGGGGGACTTTGAGAAAAATCTTGTCCCCCCCCTTATTAAGGGGGGTTAGGGGGGGATCGGATTTGGGAGCAGCCTCATAAAAAATTGTTATCAACTGTCAACTGTCAACTGTCAACTGTTTAAATAGCCTGAAAAACATTCAATCAGATTCTACAACAATACCATTAAAAAACTCTTCCCTCAGAAGCGAATAAATTTTCAGATCCCAATATCTGCCCTTGACAAATAGCTGCTGTCGCAAAATCCCTTCCAACTGCATCCCCACTTTTTCCATCACCCTCGCCGAAGCAATATTGTTAACTTCACATCTACCCACAATTCGATTTAGCAACATCTCCCGAAAGCCAAATTCAATAATTGCATTGACAGCCTCGCTCATGTATCCTTCTCTCCAATATCTCGCAGAAAGTGCATAGCCAATTTCCGCGCGGCTGTGCGTCATGCTCCATTCCACATATCCGCAAGTCCCGATAAACTTTTTCTCGGCTTTGTGGACAATTCCCCAATCTACAAGCTCTTTTCTTTTGTACATTTTTGTCAGAGACTTAAGAAAGTATTTAGTGTCTTCGATGGAGGTGTGGGTTGACCACATTGTGTATTCGGAGACTTCCGGGTTGGAAGCATACTCAAACATATCGCTGGCATCATTTAAAGTGATTTTTCGGAGCAGGAGCCTTTCAGTTTCTATAGTGGGTATATTTGCTAATATATCGAGCAATTTCATTTTGACATTGACCTATATTGTGATACCATTTAAAACTAAAAGCTAAAATTTACAAGCCAATGGTTCCGATAAAATCTGGGCGTTTTAACTGGTTGGACAATGAGTCGATCGCAGCTTGGACATTTCTGGCCCCAGCTTTACTGTTTCTGGGTACTTTTTTGATTTGGCCGATCGCCTATTTATTCTACCTTAGCTTTACCAGAGGCAGCTTTACCCAGTCGGGAGTGCGTTTGATTGGCGCCAATAACTACTCGCGCCTGCTCACAAATCCGGATTTTTGGCAAGTTCTCCAAAACACGATCTATTTTACAACCGCGACAGTCATTCCTAGTTTAATAATTCCGTTGGGTTTGGCAGTTTTGCTAAATCGCTCGTTTGCTTGGCGAGGAGCTCTCCGCACTGCTTATTTTATCCCTTCGATTACCTCTCTAGTGGCTGTTGGCTTGGGTTGGCGGTGGTTGTTTCAGACCGAAGGCCCGGTGAATGATATGCTAAGGGCGATCGGCTTAAATCCAATTCCTTGGCTCAGCAGCACAGTTTGGGCAATGCCAGTCATAATTCTGCTCAGTGTTTGGAAACAATTAGGCTTTAATATGGTAGTATTTTTAGCAGGATTGCAAGCAATTCCGGTAAATCGTTACGAAGCAGCAGAATTGGATGGAGCTAATGGTTGGCAGCAATTTTGGCACATCACTTTACCCGGTTTGCGGCCGACTTTAGTATTTGCTACCATTACTACAGCTATTTTTACTCTACGCAGTTTCGAGCAAGTCTATGTCATCACCGGCGGCGGCCCTTTGAACTCTACTAATTTGCTAGTTTATTATATTTACGAGCAAGCTTTTTCCCAATTCGATTTTGGCTATGCAGCCGCAGCAGCAACTTTTCTGATGGCGATAGCTTTGATATTAGTTTATATTCAGCTTCGAGTTTGGGGCGAAGATTCTTAACTAGCTACGAACACAGCTATTAGTGTCAAATTAAGAGGGTTCGCATCCCAACTACACACAAAGGTACGTTGTTGGGCTTTAGCCCTCTTTCGACGTATATATAAAGGAGGCTCAAGCCCAACTACACACAAAGGTACGTTGTTGGGCTTTAGCCCTCTTTCGACGTATATATAAAGAGGGCTAAAGCCCAACAACGTACCTAATTTTTATACTCCATTCCCAATTATCAATTATTAATTGTATATTCCATATGATCTGCTGTTTGTGCGGCTTGCGCTGTTCCCAAAAGCTTGCCGACAACGTGCAAAGACATATCAATTCCCGCAGCAATTCCCCCAGATGTAATGATTTTGCCGTTATCGACAAATCGCTGATTTTCAACAACAGTTGTATTCGGAGCTAATTCTCTCAACAAATCCAATGCCCCATGGTGTGTAGTTGCGGCCAAACCTTCCAACAAGCCAGCTTTTGCCAACAGCAGCGAACCCGTACAGACAGAAAGCACTAATTCTGCTGTTTGCGAACAATCTTTTATCCAGTTAATCACGGCTGAATTATCGATTAACTTTCTCGTGCCTAGTCCTCCCGGTACAATTAAAATATCGGGTGGCGGACAATCGGAAAAAGTACAATGGGGATTTACGCTCAAACCGTTGCGCGCGCTGACTGCACCGGGATTTTCGGCTACGGTAGAGACTGCAAAAGGTCGTGAATCCTTATTTAATTCTGATGTCACCGAAAACACTTCAAAAGGCCCGGCAAAGTCCAGTACCTCGACATCATCGAACATGAAAATAACTACGTTCCTAGTTGGCATAACACATACTTCTGATAGAGGTCAAAAATAGCAGCGATTTGTTAGAGTATAAATGCTATGATTTAAATCATTAAAGCTATGCCGAAAAATATTCGCCATCGCGACGCCATAAAAATCGGTTTTTTGTGTCTTGTTTGCGCGTTAGCAATTACTATTTCGCCAATTTTTACCCCGGCTCAATTGACCAGTCAATTAGAGTTTCGGATTACTCAATTAGAAAGTCAAATTGCTGAACTCCGCGGACAAATCAACAGTTTGCAGTCTCAAGGTTCTGGAGTTAATCGGCCTCAGTCTCCGAACCGTCCGAGTTCGAGCCGGACAAATCCTAGAATGCTTTCGGAAGATCCGATGTTTGACAATTTAGCAACTTTGGCAATTGAAACTAAGCAGGATGTGCTCAAAATTCAAGAGCGGTTGTCTAAGTTAGAAGCATCAAGAAATCGTTAGTCATTAGTCAGAAGTGCGAGCGTCCCCGCTCGCGAACAGCAGTCATTAGTCATTAGTCAGAAGTGCGATCGTCCCCGCTCGCGAACAGCAGTCATTAGTCATTAGTCAGAAGTGCGATCGTCCCCGCTCGCGAACAGCAGTCATTAGTCATTATTCATCAGGAAGAAGGAAGAAGGAAATAGTAAGAAGGAAGAGGGAAATATAGCCTTTCTCAAAAAGGTGAGGTATGACTGACAGGTTATATAACCACTGAAACCAAAAGGGCTGAAGCCCAACAACGTACCTCATCTTTCTGAGAACCGCTATAGTAAGAAGGAAAAGGTAAGTAGTAAGAAGGAAAAAGTCTCCCACTCTCCCACTCTCCCACTCTCCCACTCTCCCACTCTTCCCCTCTCCCTCTCCCTCTCTCCGACTTTGAGCTACCCAAAAGCAGGGTCTGCTCAAAGTCAACTTGCAGAACTATTCAATGATATGGAAATAATAGGCTGCAACCAGCAAATTGATACCTAACAGACCCAAAAACCAGGCTGCGCGAAAGGTGTAAGGGAATTTGCCCGTTTTCATCACGGAGTCGGATTTTAATTGGTTCTTTGCTATGTCTGCCATAATTCAAGCTCCTAATTCACAAGTCACTGTATTCACAAATAGCAGAGAGCGTCGCACATGACACAATCTAAGAGTGTTATTTTTTGTAACTAGGACTTGATACCGAGTTGAATTCAGATTGATTTCAATGGCTCTCTCCGGCGTGGTAGGAACTGCGGACTAGGGGCCCCGATCGCACTCGCTCAAACCCCATCTCGCGGGCGATCGACCCGAAACGGTCAAATTCGGCTGGCGTCCAGTATTTGCGGACTGGGAGGTGTTCTAGAGATGGTCTCATGTATTGACCGAGGGTGAGCCGATCGCACTTGGCATCCCGCAAGTCGGCCATCGCTTCCACAATCTCGGTCTCGGTTTCCCCGTGCCCCAACATCAAACCGGATTTGGTGGGAATAGTTGGGTCAAATTCCTTGACGATACGCAGAAGGTCGATCGAGCGATCGTACTTAGCCCCCCTCCGCACCGGCCCTTGCAATCGGCGCACCGTCTCAATATTGTGGTTGTAACAAGCCGGTTTTGCCTCCACCACCGTCCGAATCCGCTCCCGCTGCAACTCATCAAGCCCGGAATTCTCCCCGGGGGCGGGCACGGGGGCACCGCCCCTACCGATGCCTCCCCAAAAATCCGGCGTTAGTACCTCAACCTCAGTATCGGGGTTTAAGTGCCGGATTTGGGCGATCGTCAACGCAAACCAACCCGCCCCTCCATCCGGCAAATCGTCCCTCGCCACCGAAGTCAGCACCGCATAGCGCAAACCCAATAATTGCACGGCCTGGGCCACCTTTTGCGGTTCCTCGGGATCGAGGGGCATCGGAGAATGACCTTTATCTACTTGACAAAAAGCACAAGCACGGGTGCAAGTCGGCCCCATCAACAAAAAAGTCGCCGTTTTTTGGGCGTAACACTCGCCCCGGTTGGGACATCTGCCTTCCTCGCAAATCGTGTGAATTTGCCGCTGTTTGATAATTTTCTGCACTGCGGAAAGTTCGCTAGCTTTGCCAATCGGCCGTCGCAGCCAATCCGGCATCGCCTCGATTTCGCTCCGCATTTGAGCGGCAGTTGCTTTGACAGTAGGAGTTTGAGGAGTTTGGGGCGACATAAAATCTGCATAGCGATCGAGTTAATATATGCGATCGTATCCGAAATCAAAGTCCCTCAACTTGTAGGAATCTGACCCCAAATCAGAATCCGGATCAATTGCAGCTAAACTAAACTCGTTCAGAATTCTAGGTAGAATTCTCTTAGGGATATACTAAAGATTGCAAATCACAAGACCACACGGGAAGCGGCAAACTCAGAGACTTCATTCAGTCCTGAGAGGAAAGCGACTCGGAGGACTTTAGTCCCCGTGGTATGTAGTCTATAGCGCATCACGCGCAAACCTCGGTCTTTCAAGCCGGGGATGAAACGCAGCAGCAGCCGTTTGAAGGCTGCCATTACTCTAGATTAGAATTGAATTGTGCTAAACAAGTAGGCGTATCAACTTGCTGAACCATTCCTAGAACGGTGAAATTCCAGGCAGTAAGACACCCTCAGCATTTTAGACTGGGAAAGACTTGCAGCACAGCCAAGCAACGCAGGATGGGGAACGTACCGAACTGGCTTCGTGTTGAAAAGTGCGAACGAAAGCATAAAGCAAAAAAGTAGACGTAATGCTCATGGCGATCGTGGCGAAAGTCAGTGAGGTTGAACGTGTAGCGGCGATTTGACAGCGCCTTTAAGAACAATCGCAAGGCTGTTTCTTAAGAATCTCCGTTCCACTATAGTCGGAGAGTGTCAAAATCTAGAGGCAAGTAAGTAAATCTGTCTGCGTAACGAACTATCCTAGTACGGAGAAATTCCGGCCACTTAGTAAACGCATTGGGGCGTTAAACAAAAAGAGCAAGTAACAGCAGGATGGGAAGCGTACCGAACTGGCCAAAGTGATAGACCGAGAAAGCATTTGAAAAGGATAACGTAAGCGCGATTGCAGCATCGAAAGATAGTTGTTTTTAGCCAAAGCGAGGCACCTTGACAATGCCTTTGAAATTGGTTTCCGATCTATTCAAAAAATCTCAGTGGCTCTCAATGGCCCTGAGACCCTCAACACTCATTACTGAAGGAGTCAGTCGTGGCTGGTCAAAAAATCTTGGTAATCGATGACAGTAAAGTCATCCGCGTTCGAGTTCGAGAGATGTTACCTCAAGGTAACTTTGAAGTTCTAGAAGCAAAAGACGGCGAAGAAGGACTCAAACTGATCCGTGAAGCCCGACCGAATCTAATTATGTTAGATTTCCTACTGCCCAAAGTCAGTGGTTGGGAAGTGTATCAAAAAGTGCAAGCCCATCCGGTGCTTTGCAAGATACCTTTGGTGATCATGTCGGGGCGCGAAGAAGAGGTGATGGAGAAAATTCCAAAACCCTTCGAGAAGCATTTCTTTGCATTCATCGCTAAACCTTTTGAGAAAAAGCAGCTAACCGAGGCGATCAAATCGGCGATGGTACTGGCTAAAAAGAAACCAGTACCAGAAGCCCCTGCCGCCGCCACTGCTGTACCGAGTTCTGGAGCCGGTGCTGCCGAAATTCAGGTGATGACTAAGCAAATGGCGAAAATGCAAGCGGAAATTGATGCACTCAAAAAACAAATGACTCAGGTGATTACGATCATCAAGCAGATGAAATCGAAATAATTCTGCGGTCTTTTACAGGTACTCGTGCAGAAGACACTCATGTAGAAGGAAACTTCTACACGGTGAAACTTTCTCACTTTATTTCAATGGGTTCCTTCTCTCCGCAGTTTTTTTGCTAAATTTGTCGATCGCGCGCGATAGCCAACCGCCTGCAACCGATTTCTCACAATCTCAGTGGGAAAATCAATTAAAAGTTAAAAATCAAACCAGGGAGGAAATCAATTATTAATCTTTATTAAGATTTTTTAATTGCCGCTCGTGCCACGCTCAACTATCAACTCCTCAGTCTCATTTTTTTGGTTAATGACTAACGACTATTCCGATTTTTTGCCTCAACTGCGTGCCTCAACTGAGCAATTGTTGAAAAGATTAGACTGCTTCGATCGAGCCCAGGTATTAGCGATCGGAGATTTGACCTTGGACGAGTTTCTTACCGGACAAGTAGAGCGAATTTCCCGCGAAGCACCTGTGTTGATTTTGCGCTACGAGAATACTCGGCAATTACCCGGAGGTGGCGCAAATGCTGTCTACAATTTAGCCAAACTGGGAGGCAAAGTAAAAGTTGCTGGTTTGGTAGGAAAAGACGACCAGGGAAAGGCTTTGTGCGGTATTTTTGAGGCGGCGGGAATTGATACGGCTGGGATTTTAATCGATTCGCAGCGTCCAACCGTTACCAAAACTCGCATTTCCGGGCACGCGCGGCAGTCGGTGACTCAACAAATTGTCCGAGTCGATCGCAAATCTGACGAGTTGCCGGATTTAGACTTGCAATTGCAATTAGCAGACTACATCCGGCAGCAAATTCCGACAGTCGATGCGGTGGTTTGTTCCGACTACGGCGACGGAGTTTTGACTCGTTTGGCGATCGAATCGGCAGTGGTTCCCGGCAAAACAATTGTAGACGCTCAAACAAATTTGCAGCGATATTCTGGAGCGATGCTGTTTACTCCGAACTTACCGGAAGCCGAGCAAGCAGTCGGATATGCTATCAAAAACCCTGAAACTTTAATGCAAGCAGGACGCGATTTATTGAACTTAACTCAAGCTCAAAAAATCCTGATTACTCGCGGCGAAGAAGGGATGAGTTTGTTTGAAAGGGTGAAGGTTGAACCAATCAAAAATTCACCCCCTCCAACATCCACTTGTGAAAACGGGGAATTTGCCATTCAAAGCTGGGATATTCCCCCTTTTAACAAGACTGATGTCTTCGATGTAACTGGTGCTGGAGATACAGTCGTAGCAGCAATGACTTTAGCTTTGTGCGTCGGTGCATCCGGTTGGGAAGCAGCAGTTTTGGGCAATTTGGCCGCTAGCATTGTCGTGCGTCAATTCGGTACGGCGACGACGACAGCACAGGAAATGAAAGAAGCTTTGAAAGCAATGGTTTATGAGTAGTTATTAGTTATTGGTTATTGGTTATTGGTTATTAGTTATTAGTTATTAGTAATTGGTAATTGGTGATTGGTAATTAGTCATTTTGTAGGGTGCGTCGCTGTGAATTTTTTGATAGAACAGCAGAGATTTGTGAAGGATCCGCACCTGAATATTATGTGGTGCGGATCCATGAGATTGTCTATCTTCTTTGGGAATTTGTGAAGGATCCGCACCCTACTCACTAATTCCCAATGACCTGTTTGGCCAATGCCCAATTCCCAATTCCCAATAATTACTTACTCTTCTTCAAAATTTGTCCCTTGTCATCAATCATCAAACCAGTATTAGGAAAATCGCTCTTTGTCAAACGGCGAATCAACCCCACAGTCCGAAAATCTTCATCCACTGAGGGAATACCTTGGCTGCTAAGTTCGATGGGGATAATCTTACCAGAAACAAAATCCCCTTTTGGAGTCATTTTTACATCCAAAATCAGAGATTGTCCCAGTGCTCCGGCTGTGGACAAAGTGCGATAACCCATGAAATTGCCCAGGGAATACGCGATCAATTTCCCTTTGTAAAGTTCCAAAGCTCTTGTAACGTGGGGGCCGTGTCCCAAAATCAAATCTGCTCCCGCATCAATCATCGTCCGCGAAAACAACACCATATTTCCCCGGTTTTCTCCGTAAAAGAACTCATTTCTATTGTTCACATTCTGAGCTCCGGTTCCTTCAGCTCCAGCATGAACTGAGATGACTACAATATCAGCCTTTTGCCTCGCTTTTTTGACAACTTCTGCCCCCGCTTTCAGTTCCAGCAAGGAATTGTGAACTTCGCCGTAGTTGCTGAAACCGATAAAAGCAACATTGACGCCCTTGACATTTTGATAAACAATTTGATCTCTTTTGCCAACAGCCTTCATGCCGTTGCTGTCGATGTTTTTGATCGTGTCCTTAAATCCCTGCTCGTTAAAATCGTAGGAGTGATTGTTGGCAATATTCAAGATGTCAAAACCAACATCTTTGAAGATTTTGGCATAACTCGGAGGCGTCCTAAAGGCAAACAGCATTCCTCCGCCGCCTCCTTTGGAACTGTAAGGATAATCGGTCATCGTGCTTTCAAAATTGCCAAACAGAATATCGGCTCCTTGTAGGTAGGATTTTACCGATTCAAATAAACGCTCCTTATTTTCCGGGAGTTTATTGTAGGGGAAATTGGTGCCGGGGATCATGTCGCCAACTGCTTTGATGCTGACAGTTGCGGGCAAATTTGCAGGTATTTTTGCTGCCTGGGATGGTGATTGCGATGCGGGTTTGGCGGCGGATGCTGACGCTAGGATAGATTCCTTGCGGGATGGCTTTGCCGCGCCTACTTTTTGTACCGCAGGCTTTGAGATGACATGGTTAATTGTAGCGGTGCTTGAGGATTTATTGAATTGAGAACCGAGTACAAAGCCTGCTATCGGTACGAAAATCAGGCTGAGAGTACCGACTGACAGCCAAGATTTTTTAGTTTTACGACGGGCTAAATCTGGTAGCGGTGATGGCTGTTGTTGGCGTTGGTTTGTGGCTTTGGGAGTTGGGATTGTATCTGGCGGCTGTGATGGCTTTTGTTGGCGTTGGTTTGTGGTTTTGGGAGTTGGGATTCTATAGGATTTGCGGGGGGATTTTTCTGGTATTTGAATGGGTGGGGTTGTGATATTTTGAGGTGTTTCTATTTTGGGCAAAATTACAGGAATTGGGGCAGTGGGTACACTGGCGACAGCTACAGGAATTTTGACAGGGGCTACACTCACTGGTGCGGTTACGGTTACGGGTGTGGCTACACTCACTGATGCGGCTGCGGTTGCCGGTGCACTAGCCAAGCGTTGTTTTAATTCTACCGTCTGAGTCCAAGCGGGCAATTGCTCGCCTTCGCGCCGCCCGTACACTGTTAATCCGTAAATGTTATTTGGTTGCAGTCGCTGCAACCCTTTGATTGCGACTCGGAGACAGGCTTCTTCTGCGGGCAATTGTTCTGCTTCCAGCAGGAGGTGCAGGGTTTTATTTTCCAAGCTGCCTTTAGCCGTGACGCCGAAGGTTTGGAGTGCTTGGCCGATCAGAAATGCGATCGCCCTGGCATCGCCTTCTTTTGCTAAATTTAAGATATCTTGTTGGCTCACAAATGCCTCTACTCTCACACGAGAAATTTAGCTCGATCTTATATCAGATTTGCGAAACACGATTAAATGCCGATCGACTGAACTTAACTAACTAGGTACAAATAAACATACTGAAAACATTCGGTGTCGCAGCCCGAAATACACTCAAAAACCAGATTTCTCCTTGCCGCTACAAATCCCCCTTGTCCGAGTACCCGTTAAGATGAATCCCCAATGACTTACGAGTAAACCACCTTCAACGGAATCTGTTCAACGCCCGATCGCGCCAGCAACTCCATTCGCTCGCAAAATCTTTTCCATCCAGATCGATTTCTCAGCACAATGCACCCAGCAGAGCCGGGAACGTTGGCATCGAAATGGATTCCTAACTCTGATCGAGTTCGCCCGCCGGGAGAGACAACCGGATCGGGGGTGATGTGGAAAAACAGCCCCTCTATGCCGCGGGTGTCCGACCAATAAGGCCTTGTAGGAATTTCATAATCGAATCCTTGCGGTATCGGCCCCTTGCCACGCTCCCATTCGTCCCCAGGCTGTTGCCAGCCCGCGCAGCCGGAAGTTGCAAGGTAGTCGATCGGCTTTCCGTCCGGATAAACAAGTTTGAGGTTGCCGTACAAAAGCTCAGTGGCAGGTTTTAACTGCATTGTAAAAATCAGCTTGTGTGGTGTCATTTGCTTTGAATTTCTATAATGCGATCGCGCAGTGCACCAATCAAATAGTCTGTTTCGCCGATCGTCTCTGTAAATCCCTGTTTTCCCTGCAAATAACCTTTGTCCTCGGACAATTTAGCTATCGCATCAACCAACTCTATTAAAGTTGGATCTGGAACTGCGAGTAAAGCTCTGGCAGTAATTCTTGGCATTCTTAACGCTCTCTCAATCCAGAATTTCCTGCAATCCACTGCTCAACACTATCCAGTCTTTTTTCGTGAAATTCTAGAGTTTTCTCTATTTCTGTCTGATGCTTAGCAACAGCAACCGCCCCTTTTTGGATTTCCGTTAGAGACTTCCAGACTAAGACCATCAACCCAAGAATGCAGCTTACTACAGCCAAATCAATCGTTAGTAAAGTAGAAGTAAAATTCATGGGCTATTGTAAATTTCAAGGGTTAACTGAATTTGCTTGTGCCACGGCGCAGGCTCAAACTTGATCCGATATTCCCCAGTGAGTTCAGGAAGTGAAATTAGCGTAGTTCTATTTAGAGGCACTTGCCAGCGTGACCCTTCAAAGTCAACCTGAGCACTACCATTATTCAATACTTGAGTTAAAGTTCCTCCCAGCCACCAGCGGGGCTTTGCCACCGAAGAACTGGCATAAGCCCTAATGATGTGCTGAGAAAAAGATCCCGGAATCAAAATCCTGCCAATACCTTGTTCTAGCCCTACCGCAGCAGAATGCGTACCGCTGTAAATAACTTCCCAATTAGACTGGTTGTCAAGACTCATTTACTAATCAATTAGAAATTCCTCGACCCCTTTGAAATCGTCTTTGTATCATTCCAATTGCTCGGGCGGTACGTACATATCGCCGTACCGCCATACAAATACTTGTTAGTTAGGGTGTAGCTTTAGGTTTTTTCTTCTTGCTTTTTGTTCCAGTTGCAGTAGCTGCTTGTTCGGTTTCTGTGGTAGCAACATCTGGATTTGCTGAGGCTGCTGCAACAGTTGCAGAGGCAATAGGATAAGTCCTTCCGCCTTTAATTGAGAAAAAAGGCTCAATTTCTCCAGCCCCTACCGTTGCAGTAGTTGCAATTTTGGTAGCGGGAATCAGTTCGCCCAAAATATCAGCTATTTCGGCAACTGTCAAAAATGAGGGAAACGTAAAAGATAATTTTCGTTTATTTCCCTTAGTTGTTTTCAAGCCAGTGGTTAAAGAAACCTTTCTTGCGTTAGGACGGCCAAAAGCTAGGTAAACCGCTTTACTTGCTGGAACTGTTACTTCCCCCGTGCTTCCGTCTGCTTTGATATAGCTTCTTGTGTAACCTGCTCTGTCTGTCACATCTTCGGGGCTCGGAGTGTAACTTCTGCTTTTGATGTCAAGAAAATCTGCTACGCGGGGAATGCAACTGCAAGTTGTCCGAAAGTCAAACAAATGATTGTTTTTGCTGGTTTCTACAGCTCCATTAATTGCTGCCGGATAACCGAGAATTTTCTGCCCCACTTCTTGACTTTCATTCTTGAGTGCAGCCGCAGTTGAACACGCATGCAGCGATTTCATGAAAAATTCACACATCGTAAATTCTTCTGGAAGATTTCCGATTTGTTCCCACCAGGCTTTTAAAGTTTCATCTTCAATGGCTGCAATCATTTCCGCAAGAGTAATGTCGTTCATGTTTTTTGAGAAATTTCAGTTATTTGCTGGGTTATTTTCATTGTAATTATTTGTGTTAATCTGTCAATGCCTAAAACCCTTGTGGCTTGTGGCTTCCAGCTACAAAACATTTTGTACAACCCTAGGGTTGTACAAAATGTTTTATAAATGAATAGCGGTTATTGTAAATTTTTATTGAGCTACCCTAGAACGGGTAAATTGATGGGTTCATTTTCAGGCCACAAATCCATCTCGATCCTCTGCTCGTCCCAGACGCGATCGGACAAATCTTCCCGACCTTAATCTTCCCGACCTTCTAAATCCTGCGATCGTTTGCGCCATACCAAGACGGCCTTGCTTGGATAAACGATGTAAGGCTGTTGCCTGCGTCGCGCAGTTGGATTTGTGTAGCCCGAGTCGCGAACGCCGTTCGGTACAATTTCGGCAGTGGAAAGCGCCAGCAACTCTTCAATTTTGTTCAAGCCCTCATTTTCTGTGTTCGCGTAAACCTGCATCTGACGGCCGTTGTTGAGTTGCGCCGTCACCAATTTTTGCCCGCTAGTGTACAGCTTGGCAGCTAGCTTAATTTTGTCCCAAGTCAAGCTGCGCTTTGCATCGGGAATTGTCACCTGTCGCTTGCGAGCTCGTTTGCCGTCCGGCATTACCCAGGGCGGCTGCTGCTTTTCTTTGAATTCAATGATTAGATAGCGTTCT
>NZ_JAEQCB010000071.1:0-22216 GCF_020738785.1 Microcoleus sp. PH2017_05_CCC_O_A
CGGCCCATTTGTCGGCGGAATGATACCAGTGTTCGGCCCATTTGTCGGCGGAATGATACCAGTGTTCGGCCCATTTGTCGGCGGAATGATACCAGTGTTTGGCCCATTTGTCGGCGGAATGATGCCCGTGTTTGGCCCATTTGTTGGCGGAATGATACCAGTGTTTGGCCCATTTGTTGGCGGAATGATGCCCGTGTTCGGCCCATTTGTCGGCGGAATGATACCCGTGTTTGGCCCATTTGTCGGCGGAATGATACCAGTGTTCGGCCCATTTGTCGGCGGAATGATACCCGTGTTTGGCCCATTTGTTGGCGGAATTACTTCAGGTGTCGGCCCATTTGTCGGCGGAATGATGCCCGTGTTTGGCCCATTTGTTGGCGGAATTACTTCAGGTGTCGGCCCATTTGTCGGCGGAATTACTTCAGGTGTCGGCCCATTTGTCGGCGGAATTACTTCAGGTGTCGGCGGGATTGGCTGCCGATTTGTTGGCGCTGGATCTTTGCCGTCGTCAGTCAACAACACAATATTACCCACAATACTAGAACGCGGAAACGACTGCGATGTAATTCTAGATTGTCCAGTTGTAATTGCACCCGCCGTACCGTTAATAGTAGTATCTCCCACGACAAACGGTTGAATCGGTGGGCCTTGATCTCCACCAGCGTGCACAATTGTAATTTTGCCACCACCGGCGCCACCCGCAGTAGAAATACTAGCAAATCCTGTCGGCGAAAGTGCGGTGGAAAAACCACCTGTAGCGCGGAAAAAATTCCCCGTCGAAATAAACACATCGCCACCAGTGCCACGCGTACCGCCTTGGGCATTAATTGACTCTACTTGAAGATCGCCGATCGGATCTAAGAACACATTGCCACCATTTCCGGCTGTACCGAAGGAGGTAATTTTTCCCGCCGTAATTGAATTTAAAGCTTTAACGGTAATGTTCCCGCCAGTATTTCCCGCTGTATTCAAATCTCTAGCATTCACTTTTCCGGTAGGGCTCGAAAGCTCGATTGTCCCTCCATTTTGCCCGTTTGAAGCAGTGACATTTCCCAACAAATTGATATTTCCGGTGCTATTTACTTGCAAGCTTTGCGCGTTAATATTCGAGTTTGCTGTAACATCCGCAGCATTGGCTGTCAGATTTCCTAGGGCTGTGGTTGCGCCCACCGATCCATTGAAAGTGATGCTGCCGCTACCTGCTGCGAGATTTAGATTCCGGGCGCCATCTATACTGTCGATCGCACCCCCAAAGCCAATATTCCCGCCAGCAGTCTTGAATACAGCATCTTTCGTCAACCCGAGAGAACCGTTAATATTGATATTGCTGTTATTAGTGGTAACATTGCCACCCAACTTAGTATTTAAGGCAGTAACATTCAAACCTGTCAGTGGTGTTGTGTTTCCGATATTTCCTTGCAGCAGCACATTGCCTTTAGTAGCATTGATGTTCAAGCGCCGAGATCCATCGATCGCACCTGCGATACTAACATTACCGACGGCACTGCTGAGAGCGACATCACTGCCGAGTTTGACATTATTGCTGTTAAGAGCAATACTGCTGTTGTCATTTCCGGTAATATTGGCGTTAAGTGCGATCGTACCAGTTCCCGTTTGAATCGTGACTGGGGCGGTAAAAGTGAGATCGTTAGGAATGGTAATATTGCCACTACCATTCAATTTCCCGATCGCGATCGAGCTAAATCCCTTTTGAATCAAATTAATTTCCGATGCCGTCAAATCTAAAGCGGGAGTAGTGTTGTCGGTGCCACCAACCACAATATTTTGTCCTGCCTTTGTCGGTTGCAACGCTAGCGAGGCCGTACCAGAAACCTTATCGGAAAAATTAATTTCACTTGCTGTTAAATTCAGCGAGTTACTTCCTGCTGCTAAAGTCGAACCGAAAGCAATAGTTGCATCTCCCGGTGTAAAACTTACAGGAGCTTTTAGTGTCACCGGGCCTTGAAAACTGATGTTATCATTAGTTGTGGCGACATTGCCGCTAACCGCAACAGTTCCCGCCCCTTTTTGACTGAATGCACCGTCTAAATTCAGGTTTTTCTCAATATTGAGATTAACCTTATTGGTAATTGTGAGCGCCCCGTCATTGGTGGTTGTGACAATTCCTTTGAGATTAACATTGTCAGCAGCAATACCGAGATTGCCAGCTACGTCAACAGTCTTGTTGAAAGTAATATCGGTGCCTGCGAGAATCGGATTGTTGGCAATTGTCACTGCATCTGCATAAGTTTGACTGCCAGTTGTCGTAACACTGCCACCTAAAGATGTTTTGCTGTTGGCAGTTAAACTTGTCAGAGGAGTTGTTTTGCCGATCGCACTTGTGAAGGTAACATTACCGCTAGCCGCCTTCACCGTCAAATCGCTGCCACCATCAACAGTATTGTTAAAAGTTAATTCGCTACCTGACAGAATCGGATTATTGGCAATCGTGACTGCATCGTTATAGGTTTGAGGGTTAGTTGTAGTGACATTTCCCTTCACTTGAGTTGTGCCACCCGCATCTGTAGTCAAACTCGCGGCCTTGACTGTTTGATTAAATGCAGTTATTCCTTGAGAGTTAGCTTTCAGATTGCCGATCGCACTTGCAGCCCCAACTGCACCGCTGAATGTAATATTGCCACTACCCGAATTCACAGTCAAATCGCCAGTGCCGTCAACATTATTATTGAAAGTCACAGCGCTGCCTGACAGAATCGGATTGTTGGCAATTGTGACAGCATCTCCATAGGTTTGAGGGCCAGTTGTAATGACATTGCCCTTGAGTATAGTTGTACCAACCGCATTGGTAGTGACGCTGGCAGAACTGACAGTATTAAATGTGGTTGTACCTGTAGAGTTAGCTGTCAGATTGCCGATCGCACTTATAGTCCCAACTGCACCGCTAAATGTAATATTACCGCTACCCCCATTCACCGTCAAATTGCTGCTACCGTTCACAGTATCGTTGAAAGTAACGCCCGTGCCTGCGAGAATTGGATTGTTGGCAATCGTGACAGCATCTCCATAGGTTTGAGCGCCGGTGGTAGTCACATTGCCATTTAATTCAGTTTTGCCGCCAGCATTGGTAGTGAAACTGCTAGCAGTGACAGCATTAAATGTAGCCGTACCACCACTGTTGACAATAATATTTCCTAAGGGTACGGTATTACCTATAGCACCTTTCACCGCAATATTTACCGTACCTGTTTCTAAAGTGAGATTGCCACTGCCATCAATATTATCATTCAACAGAATCTTGCCACTTGCTGAATTTCCATTGCCGATCAAGACGCTATCTCCGACTAAGACATTACCCTTAATGGTGATATCTTGACCGGCGGTGGTAATATTTCCCTTCAGGTTATTAGTAGTAGCGTTGAGAGTAACTGAAGCATCATCAGTTCCCGAAATTGCTTGAGCTTTATTTACAAAAATTGTGCCTTGAGTATTGAAAGTCACAGGATCTTTGAAAACAGCAGGCAAATTGTCTACCGTGATATTGCCTGTTGTATTATTCGTTCCGATCGCAATTCCACTAAATCCATTAGCCAAGGAGGAGAAAAATTGTTTTCCTAAATCGATCGCCTTCGGATCGTCAGCAAGTGCATCCTGGAAGCGAATTCCGACATTAGGCGAAGACGGCGCAATTGACAAAGTACCCTTACCCTGTACGGAATCTGGGCCTCCCGAAAAGCTCATGTCATTACCGCTAATGCTAATATTTCCCGTACCGGACAATCCCCTAGCATCAATGATATTGATCCGAACTAGATTGGGTGTGGCGATCGCGATATCGCCACCCGCACCGTTCGTAGAACTAGAGTTCCAAACTACTCCGGGATCTGCTAAAATGTTGCCTGTTTTACCCGTGAGGGTAATTTTTCCACCATCGCCCGCCGTGGAACTTGAGTTAAGATTACCAGGAGTAATATTGTTCGCACTCAGTGCAATCGGGCCGCCACTTCCAGTAGTAGAACTGGTATCGATCGCCCCTGTGGAACTCCTCGTAATGTTACCATTGTTGCTCGTAAGCGCGATCGCCCGTCCGGGATTCGTAATATTGCCTGTAGTAATATCGCCAGTAGTGGTAATCGCGATCGGACTGGTACTGGTAACATTCTGAGAATTGACTATTGTCAGGGAACCCAAAGGCACAGTCCCCCCAACAGCCCCGTTAAGATTAATAATACCTGTTCCCGAAGTCAAAGTTAGCTTCCCATCGCCGTCAACAGTTCCCTTAAAATTAATATCGCCTGCCTTCGTTAACCCAGTATCGAGAGTGACATTAGAACCCTGAACGAGAGACACTTTACCACCAAAGGTAATATTCTGTTCGTTGGTGACAACATTTGCATTTAAGTTAGTAGTGGGAGCATCAAAACTAATTGAAGCATTATTTACACCTTTAATGTTGCCATTGACTGCAATTGTGCCGCTAGTTGTGGCGCTAGTTTGGGGAGATCGAAATGTAACCGGAAAATCAAAAGTAACAGCACTGGGGTCAGCAATTGCGATCGTCCCACTGCCGTCCGCCCGCCCGACAATCATTTGGGAAAATCCCTTGAAAGCTGCGAGTTCAGTAGTGCTGAGATTCAAATCAGCAGAATTACCGGCAGTGCCAACAGTAATACCTAAACTCGGAGTCAGAGGTTGCAACAGAATAGTACCGTTGCCTTTGACTTGAGACGTGGGTGAAACCGTAATTGCATCACTGGTCAAAGTAACATCATTACCGGTTCCCGCCGTCAGGTTGATGTTGCTATTATTCAGGTTAATTTCATTAGTACCGCTTGGCCCATTACCAGTCAGAGCAACATTTCCCACCGTCGATTTGAGCGCTCCATTATTCAGATAAATTGCCGCCGAACCGATTGCTGCCTTACCATTCAGATCGATACTTGCCTTCGTCGATTCTACTGCTGAATTACCCTCAACAATAATGCCATAATTTGTTTTATTGATACCAGTCCCCGCACCTGTGCCAGTCATGGCGATATTTCCACTCGCCGATCGCACGTTAGAATTAGCAACAGATATCCCGCTGTTATTGTCTGTGCCCGCACCAGCCGTACCGTTGAAAGAAATACTTCCGCTTCCAGTTGATTCAACTAACGATCCATTTAGAAGTGGTACCTCTGACGACGGCAGGTTTTCCATGCGAATACCGTGGTTACCAATTCCAGTGCCACCACCTGTCCCTGCGAAACTGATGTTTCCATTGTTTGATAGCACTTTGGCGGCGTTAATCAATATCCCGGAGTTATTGTTTTTGCCCGCACCGCCGGTACCGCTGAAACTAATACTTCCAATGCCTGTTGATTGCACTAAGGCCGCGTTGTCGATCGCAATACCGTAATTACTGCTTCCACTGCTGCCACCTTTTCCAACAAGACTGATATCTCCATCGAATGATTTAACGCTGCTATTGCTCTCAATAGATATCCCTCTATTGCTGCCATTAATCCCATTGCCGCCCGTACCAGTCAGGCCAACTTTTCCCGTCCCCGTTGATTCCACCACGGCATTACTCAAAATCAGAATGCCGTTACCAGATCCGCTGCCGTTACCAATCAGTGTAATCTCACCATTGGCTGAACTTATAGTAGGCCCGCGCAAAATTATCCCGTCACTATTGAGGCTGGTACCGCTAGTGCCAGTAAGGGTAATCTTTCCCGTTCCAGTAGTTACTAAAGTAGGTGTAATGGTTCCGCCAGATACCTGAAGGCCGACGTTGATTGCCGTGTTTCCTGCACTACTACCAGTGAGGTCAATATTCCCACCACCAGCATTAATCGTACCACCATTAATATTAATCCCATTTCCATTGACAGTATTCCCGCGGCCAATACCGGTAAAATTGCCACCATTTGTATTAATCGTCGCATTGGTAATGGTGACATTACCACCGGCGAGATTGTCGGTATCAGCATTCAGGGTGATATTGCCTCCCTGAGTTGTGATATTGTTGTTAACAAATATGCTATTACTGGCATTCAAAGTCAGGGAATTTTTATTAGCCCAAGCAATCGGAGCGCTAACTGTAATATCCCCTGCACTCGCACCAAGAGATGTAGTAGAAATAGTGACATTACCTAAACCCAATTGCGTTTGCAGCGTCCCGTTATTAATTGTAGCCGTAGGCGCAGCGATACCGGGAGTAAACACTCCTCCCCCGAATGCACCGGCTGCATCCGGAGCTGTGCTAATAGTAATATTAGTAGGATCTAACAATAAGGTTCCGGCACTGCCGACAGTCGATCGCAAATCCACCAACCCAGCGAAATCCAGCGATTGTTTTCCCGATACCTCCACAAACCCGCCATTCCCAGAAAACAAGCCACCTCGGGCAGTAATATTCCCATTAAAACGAGTAGTTTCATCAGCCCAAACAATCACTCGCCCGCCATTACCGTTGCTAATCGCATCCACATTAATTGTCGAATCTGCACTCACAAACGTCCGCACAGCATTCGGCACAGTCCCCAAACCCTGAAAATCTCCGCCAATCAGTACATTCCCGCCGCCGTTAATACCCGAAGCATCGATGTTAGCCGCGATCGCGCCTACGCGATCGCCTAAAATGTTAACATTACCCCCAGTATTGCCAGAGACGTTGATACTGCCACTGGCGATCGCAGTTCCCGCCACAACAGGCACAGCCAAATTCCCCAGCACCACATCCCCATTCGGATTTACCGTCAAATTCGTTGCTTGTTCCTGCCCTTTACCCGTCAGCAACTCCGGCAAAGATAACACTGGCTGCGTCCAATTATTCGGCAGCGATCCCCCAGTTGCTGTTGGTTGAACATCCAAACTCAATAAATTACCAGCTTGAGAAATCCGCACCAAATTTTGACCGGGTACAGCCGTAATCAGAACACCGCCTCCTGGCGCGTTTAGCTGGCCGGTATTCACAACCGTCCCCCCCGTCAAACTTAAACTTTGACCGGGTGCCACCGTCAAATTCCCGGCATTTACAATGCTTCCTGCTTGCGGACTGGTAAATGCGAAACTGTTCGGATTCCCGATTAAAGCTGCCCAGTTGTTATTGGCGATCGCACTAAACCACTGATTGTTCCCAAAACCGATACCTGTCGCCGCCGTGGCGTTAAAAGAACCCGGTACGTTGAGGCTGGCATTTTGTCCGAAAATTATCCCCGACGGATTCATCAAAAACAGGTTGGAATTGCCGCCTGTAACTTGAATTAAGCCGTTGATTACAGAAGGATTTCCTCCGTTAATTCTTCCTAAGATATTTTGAATGTTGGGATTGGTTAAAAAGTTTGCCGTTTGACCGGAACTGAGACCAAACTGAGTAAAACTGTGAAACAGGTTAGCCTTGTCACCGCCCAATGACCCCCCGGAAATGTCGTAGCGATTGCCGTTGGGTGTCACGACTGTATTCGTGCCGTCTGGTGCGGGGGTGATGGGTTGCGCGGAAGCCGAGCCGGCCGCTGCATTGAGGCAGCCAAGTATGAATAACCATCCGAGCAAATTTAGTTTGTTGGCTGCCATTGTGGTTAAAGATCTGTGCTAAAAGTGCGATCGTATTTATCTTTCCCTATTCTGACTCATGAAGGTTCCTCCTGTCAATAGGATTTACGGTATTTTGCCTCGAAAAAATATAGCAAATCCGCAGGAAATCTATCTATTTAATTACCATAAATAATTGGTTTAAAGCCGGAACCCTTTTAAGGATAAATTAAAAGCAGACTATTCATTACTCCAATCCTCTTCTTTCCTTTGTCAAGTGCTATCAACTGTCAACTATCAACTGTCAACTGTCAGTTGTCAACTGTCAACTGTCAACTGTCAACTGTCAGTTGTCAACTGTCAACTGTCAACTGTCAACTGTCAGTTGAACAACCTTGACGATTAGCAGTCAAAAATGCGTAAGTACCGATCGCCAGTGAAAGCAACTTGCTGCTAGTGCCAAACAACTCGCTCCAATTCCTACTCTGGACAGCGCCACAGCCGATTCCAGGGCGAGCAGCTTGCAGTCCGCTTCCAGGAGCAACTCACCCAACAGCCAAATTTTTCTGAGAAACTTTATAAGTTTGGGATGAGCTTTACCAAAATTTTACAAAAATTGACTAAAAAAATTTATATATTTTTGATGAAAGCTAATATTTGCAAGTCTTCCAGTCAATTTGAGACAGTTAGCGATACCAATAGATGTAGTAGCTTGTAAATCTATACTGAGTGAAAATCTGGCTGTGACAGATGAAAGTAGTCTGCCACTAGAGTGTCAGTGAAAACTCTTAAAACAAGCACTCATTGACTCAAAAAAACACCTAAGTGATATCAGTCCGTAGAGTCACTGCCGTAGAGTCTGTTTTGTCGGTTTGACGATCGCCCTTAATATCCGAGGGTCGCGATCGTCTATTCCTGTCTTGACAAGATAGCATTGACCAGCTTACTAACTAACAATATTGGAGGAATCAGGGTTATGACTACCTTAACGCTAGTCAAAAAAACATCTTTTACAGTCGCCAGCTTGGCAACCACAATCTTGCTCAGCATCTGCACGCCCGCCCGAGCTTTCATGTTTGGCAGCACTGGCATCCAGTTCGATCGAGATACCAATATCAACTTTACATTCGACCAATCTCACGGCGCTTACCAGTCTAGCTTGTGGGTAGCCCAAGCTCAGACAGGAGCCAATGGCTACAGCAACATCACCCGACTGTTTTACGAGTTCAAACCCTCAGATAACGGGAACGCCGATGAATGGAAAGGAACCTTCGGCAACTCCGTGGGATCGAACAACGGCTCCCCAACTCAAACCTTCACCTTTTTGCAGGATCAAGTTTATGCCCTGCTGCTCTGGAGTGACAGCGGCAGTGGCAAACAATTCGAGCAGTACGCCTCCAGCAGCACCTTCATGAACAGCCCCGAATGGTTTGCCGCCAACACCCAGTTTCGCAGAGATGACTGTGTGGTGGCCGGATGTCAGCAAGCCGTATTTGGCGAATTTGGGCTCAACCCCCGCTCCCCCGACTCATTTACAAGTATCAACGGCGGTAAAGGCCCAGAACAATATTCATCGCTCACAATGGCCCAACTGGCTCAGGGAAGCAAAATCTCCTTCGACGATGCCGGAGGAGGAAACGATCGCGACTTCCAAGACTTCACCGTCTCCGCCGAGCTAGCACCCGAGCCTGTGACAGTGTTCGGCACCATGCTGGGGATCGGGGCTTTGGCGGCGGCTCGCGGCAAAAAAAAGCGACAGCAGCAACCAAAAAAATGACTCTTAAGCATCCCCATACAAATCTAAATAGTGAGTCTGTTCAGTGGTACTCTGAGAAATAGCATTTCTAAATGTTAAGACTTTTTCCACAACGGGAAAAATAGAATCCTAACAAAGGCACTATTCATGGTATCCACCGCAACAAAAACGAACGTAGGCTACATCACCCAAATCATCGGGCCAGTTGTAGACGTAAAATTCCCAGGCGGCAAACTGCCCCAAATCTATAACGCTATTACGATCGCCGGCAAAAACGAAGCAGGTCAAGACATTTCTGTTACCTGCGAAGTTCAGCAACTCCTCGGAGACAGCCAAGTGCGTGCAGTTTCCATGAGTACCACCGACGGCTTAATGCGCGGTATGGAAGTATTAGATACCGGGGAAGCGATCCAAGTTCCCGTCGGAATCCCGACTCTCGGCCGTATTTTTAACGTCATCGGCGAACCCGTAGACAACCTCGGCCCGGTCAATACTTCCGAAAGTATGCCCATCCACCGCCAGCCGCCGGCTTTCACCGAACTAGAAACCAAGCCTTCGGTGTTTGAAACAGGGATCAAGGTCATCGACCTCCTGGCTCCCTACCGTCGCGGTGGCAAAATCGGTTTGTTCGGCGGCGCAGGCGTCGGCAAAACCGTGATCATGATGGAACTCGTGAACAACATCGCCAAGGCTCACGGCGGCGTGTCCGTGTTTGGCGGTGTGGGCGAGCGCACCCGTGAAGGTAATGACCTTTACAAAGAAATGATCGAGTCTGGGGTTATTGACGAAAAAGACCGCAGCAAATCGAAAATTGCCCTAGTATACGGTCAAATGAACGAGCCACCAGGTGCTCGGATGCGCGTGGGCCTGTCGGCTCTAGCGATGGCCGAATACTTCCGCGATGTCAGCAAGCAAGACGTACTCTTGTTCATTGACAACATCTTCCGGTTCGTACAAGCGGGATCTGAGGTATCGGCTTTGTTGGGTCGGATGCCTTCGGCTGTGGGATATCAGCCGACTCTCGGTACAGACATGGGCGACTTGCAAGAACGGATTACTTCGACTACCGAAGGTTCGATTACTTCGGTTCAAGCTGTGTACGTACCTGCGGATGACTTCACTGATCCAGCGCCGGCTACGACTTTTGCTCACTTAGACGCTACAACTTTGTTGTCTCGCGGTTTGGCTGCGAAGGGTATTTATCCGGCTGTTGATCCCCTGGAATCTACCTCCACAATGTTGCAAATTAGCATTGTAGGCGAAGAACACTATGGTGTTGCGCGTCAGGTGCAGTCTATTTTGCAACGCTACAAGGAATTGCAAGATATTATTGCGATTTTGGGTTTGGACGAGCTGTCGGAAGATGACCGCTTGACTGTTTCTCGCGCTCGCAAAATTGAACGCTTCTTGTCTCAACCGTTCTTTGTAGCAGAAGTGTTCACCGGTTCCCCCGGTAAGTACGTCAAGTTGGCTGATACCATTAAGGGCTTCCAAATGATTTTGGGTGGCGAACTTGATGAGTTACCTGAACAAGCTTTCTATTTGGTTGGCGATATCAACGAAGCGATCGCCAAAGCTGAAAAAATGAAGGCTGACGCTAAGTAGAAAGTAGGGAATGGGTAATGGGTAATGGGTAATTGGTAATAGGTAATTGGTAATAGGTAATGGGTAATAGGTAATGGGTAATAGGTAATGGGTAATGAGTTATTGGAACTGACAAATAACTCATTCCCAATGCCCAATTCCCAATTCCCAATTCCCAATTCCCAATGCCCAATGCCCAATTCCCAATTCCCAATTCCCAATTCCCAATTCTCAATTCCCAACTCCCAATTCCCAATTCCCAATTCCCAATTCCCAATTACCTATTTATGACATTAACTGTGCGCGTAGTGGCCCCAGACAAAACTGTTTGGGATTCTAATGCTGAAGAAGTAATTCTGCCAAGCACGACTGGCCAATTGGGTATCTTGAGCGGTCACGCTCCGATGTTGACTGCTTTGGATACCGGAGTGATGCGCGTCCGTCCTGGTAAGGAATGGGTGTCTATTGCTCTGATGGGCGGCTTTGCAGAAATCCAAGAAAACCAAGTAACTATCCTTGTCAACGGCGCTGAGAAAGGCGAAACGATTGATAAAGAAGCTGCTCGTACTGCTTACACCGAAGCAGAAGCTCGTTTGGAAAGCTCTGCTAGTGGCACTTTGCAAGAGCAAATTCAAGCTAAGCAAGCAATCAAACGCGCGAGAGCTCGTTTTCAAGCGGCCGGCGGCACGATTTAGATAGGACGTACGGTTGAAACCGCGCCTACAAAAACAAAGTCCGCCTCCGCGGACTGAAGAAAATAACGTAATGTTAACCGCCAGTTCTTCAACCCGCACTAGAAGGGTTTTGTTTGTATAGACGCGGTTGAAACCGCCCGGTGTTCTTGTATAGACGGCGGTTGAAACCGCCCGGTCTTCTAAACTCCGGCTTCGGACAAGAGAAATTGCATTGTTTCCCAAGATAGCCCTTGCTCGATATAGCGGGGGTTATTTGGATTGTAGGGACTATAGAGCCGATCGACACTAACAATCTTTGCTGTCTCCGGCAAAACTGGCACTTCTGGATCGCTCGCGGTCGATCGCACCAGGGAGCTAGAAAACCCTTTAAAAATAGCAATTTCGTCGAATTCGCCGTCTATTTCGGCCTTCACGATTAACACTTCGTGCGATCGGGCGATCGTGTATTGTTCCAAACGGCGAGCAATAGAGTCAGCCATAGCAAATCTCACATTCCTGAAATCTGCTATAATATAGCTTAATTTGGTCGCTAATTTCAGAGACAGCCAGCCAAAATTTTATATTTAATTCTACCTTTTTTAACACCCGGAAATCAGCGGACATAATATAAGTCAATACGCTTGGGTTAGCGAAGTATGTCATTGCGAGCTCTTAGCGAAGCAATCGCAAAGACTATGGTGCTTCTCAATGAATTTATCTGCGCGCAAAGCAATTAGATTGTTAACTGAACCGTATTGTAATATAAGTATTGTCAAAAACATCTGGAAAATATTACTCCTGCACAACCTACTTCGACGATATTTTATGAGCCACAAAAAGCCGAGGTTTCAATTATCGTTTTTGATTCAAAATATTAAACAGCATTTGGCTTGGAAATATTCGCTGCTATTTATACTATTTTTTTGCTTGAGTTTAACTGTAGCAAGTTGCAACTCCGATCTGATAAATAGCTTTACAGCAAAAAAAACAAACTCATTCTCAAACTTAACAAAAATAGTAAGAATCGGCCATCAGCCTTTCGGATCCCTGTTTTATCTCAAAGCTAAAGGATCTTTGGAAACCCGTTTAGCAAAAATGGGATGGTCTGTAGAATGGACGGAATTTGTCACAGGGCCACCAATTTTAAAAGCAATAGGACAAGGAAAAATCGATCTGGGTTATGCAGGAGTTACGCCGCCAATTTTTGCCCAATCAGAGGGCATACCTTTCGTTTATATTGCTAATGATTCAGCTTTACCTGGCAGCATTGGCATCATAGTTCCTGAAAATTCTCCTATTCGGACTCTCGCAGATCTTAAAGGCAAGAAAATAGCAGCCACTCGGAAAACATCAGCTCACTATTTGTTAATTCGGGCGTTAACTCAAGGCGGATTGAAGTTAAAAAATGCCGAATTAGTCGATTTGTCTCCGCCAAAAGCTCAGGAAGCATTTCTGAGAGGCGAAGTTGATGCTTGGGCGGTTTGGCAGCCGTTTTTAGCTAAGTTACAGGAAACCATGCCTGCTCATTTCCTGACTGATAGCGAGCAACTGATCAATGACAGAAACTTCTATTTGGCAAGTCGCTCTTTTGCTAGCGACTTTCCCGATATTGTTAAAACAGTCATGGGAGAAACGCGACAGATGGCTAATTGGATAACTAAAAATCCCGAGCGAGCAGTAGACTTTATTACCGCTCGAACCGGAATGAAAAAAACCACAGCTAGAAGTTTAACTAAAAGCCGTACCTACGATTTGTTACCAATTCAAGATAGGGCAGTTGAAGAACAACAACGCATTGCTGAAATTTTCTTTAGGTTGGGACTCCTGCCGGATCGAATTTGGATTGAAGATCGGATCTGGAAACAAAAATTAGATTTATAAAACCACAAGTTAGCCAAAGGTAACGATAAATTAAAGGTGGCGATTGTAGCAGCGCTACGAAAAATGAAATTAGGTGTATCCTAGAGAAAGAGAGTTAAAACTGTTAAGTAGCAGAATCAAATGTCCTCAATTGCCAATCAACTGCGTTATGGTTTTGTCTCGATTGTTGTGGCAAGCGTATTGATGGCAGGGAGTACGTTAGCTTACCTCAGCTTTCGGGGACAAATAGAACAGACAAAACAGCTTCAGTACGAGCGATCGCAAGCTGCGGCCGCCCAAATTAGCGCTTATCTGGATAACTTGCAGCGCCAACTCAATTATTTGTCAGAATTGCGTGGCCTAACAGAATTTAATACTGAAACTCAGCGCAGCATTCTTGAAGGATTAATCAATAGCAACAGCGCCTACGAAGTGGTGGGAATTTTAAACAGTAAAGGTCAAGTCGTACAAGTAATGTCGCCTTACGAATCATACTCTACATCTAGCTTAAGTTTAGCAGGTATTTCGGGAGATGCGCCTCTATTTTGGGAGACGTTTCGACAGGCTCAAAATTATGTTAGCTCGGTAGATGTCGATATGAAGACAACGGTTAATGTTGTTAATTTAGCCGTACCTATTCGTGACAGTAAAAATAAAATTGCTGGAGTATTATTTGCCAGAGTAAGTCTAAACTTTTTAATTCAAATTGCAGCCCGATCGCAAGTTGGAAAAACTGGATACAGCTATGTTATCGACAACCGCTCGGTGCTGATTTCGGAAACAGGAAACAAGGTTAATCCGTATTTACTCCCAGATTTGAAAGGGCGATCGTTTGTGGGAGAGTTATCGAAATTAGCTTTAGCTTCGGGAATGCAATCTCCGCTGGTTTATCGAGGCTGGCACGGGGAAGAAGTCATGGGAACGGGTGCGATCGTCCGTCGGGTACAGTGGATGGTGGTTGTAGAGCTACCTACAGCCGAAGCTTACGCTCCCGTGCGATCGCTCATCTACGTCATGGGTGCAGTTACCACCGTCAGCGCCCTCGCCGCCGTGGGCTTGGGAGTCGCTTTTGCGCGATCGCTCACAAATCCTTTAAAATCTCTAACATCCGCAGCTACTCAAATGACTAGCGGCATATTGGAAACTCGGGTAAATATTGCCTCATCTAACGAACTAGGAAAATTAGCTAATGCCTTCAACAGCATGGCCGGTCAATTGGAAGTATCTTTCACAAAATTAGAGCATCAAAATGCTCAATTGCAGCGACTTGACAAACTCAAAGACGAATTTTTAGCCAATACTTCTCACGAACTCCGCACCCCACTAAACGGCATTATCGGTTTAACAGAATCTTTGATCGATGGTGCTACAGGACAATTACCAGCACTGACTATTTCCAATCTAGAAATTATTGCATCTAGTGGCAGAAGACTGTCAAATCTCATCAACGACATTCTCGATTTCTCCAAGCTGAGACACAAAAATATTGAACTGCAAATCAAGCCCGTCGGCATTCGAGAAATTGTCGATATCGTAGTAACTCTTTCTCAACCTCTAATTGGCACAAAAAACTTGCAGTTGATTAATTCAGTCACTCCCGACATTCCCCTGGTGGATGCCGACGAAAATCGGGTGCAACAAATTCTTTACAACTTGATCGGCAATGCGATTAAATTTACCGACAATGGTACTGTAGAAATTTCGGCGAATGCGATCGGCTTGGAATCGCCGCAGTTGGCAAAAAAAGAAAGTTCAGTAACGAGCCAGCTTCTATCTTTAATTGTCAGGTCAAAACTGCAAATTACCGTATCCGATACGGGAATTGGCATTGCTGAAGATAAGTTAGAACGAATTTTTGAATCCTTTGAACAAGCAGACGGCTCCACTGCTAGAGAACACGGAGGAACTGGTTTAGGTTTGGCAGTTACAAAGCAGTTAGTCGAGCTGCACGGTGGCGAAATTCAAGTATCTTCAGAACTCGGTGTTGGTTCCCAGTTTACCTTTAGTTTGCCAATTTCTAAAAATCAATATCTCGATGACAAGCAGTTGCCAGCAACTGCTCGACATTCTTTAGTTTCGAGAACAGAAGAGCGCAAGTTGATAATTAATGAAGCTGCTCCACCAAATTTTAACAATAACAGTTCGAGTGCGATTAAATGTTCTTTGAAAAACAACAAAGTAAAAATTTTGATTGTAGATGACGAACCTGTAAATATTCAGGTATTAACTAACAATCTACTTCTTGAAAATTATACAATTGCCGAAGCTAGCAGCGGTAGAGAAGCTTTAGCTCTTATCGAGAGAGGCTACAAACCCGATCTAATATTGCTAGATATCATGATGCCACGGATGACTGGTTACGAAGTTTGCGATAAAGTCAGGGAGAAATTCACGGCTAGCGAATTGCCAATCGTCATGCTAACCGCGAAAAATCAAGTATCTGACTTAGTGCAAGGTTTCAATGCAGGAGCCAATGATTTTTTAACTAAACCTTTTCTCAAAAATGAATTGCTAGCTCGAATCAAAACTCACATCCGTCTCACAAAAATAAATGCAGCTTATGGTAGATTTGTGCCCCACGACTTTCTGCGATTTTTGGGACACGAAAGTATTGTTGATGTTCAACTAGGCGATCAAATCCAGAAAGAAATGACAGTTTTATTTTCTGATATTCGCTCCTTTACAACTATCTCCGAAGCTATGACTCCCCAAGAAAATTTTAATTTTCTCAACAGCTACCTCAGTCGAGTCAGTCCGGTAATTCGCGATCACAAAGGTTTCATTGATAAATATATTGGCGATGCGATTATGGCACTATTTCCTGAGTCGGCAGATGATGCTGTTCGCGCGGCAGTGGAAATGCAAAAACAAGTTATTCTTTTCAACGATCGCCGACAAACAAGGGATTACGCACCAATTACGATCGGTATTGGTTTGCACGCGGGCACTTTAATGCTGGGTACGATTGGCGAAGAAGAACGGATGGAGAGTACCGTGATTGCTGATGCGGTGAATCTCGCGTCTCGTTTGGAAGGATTGACTAAGGTTTACGGCTCTGGAATTCTCGTTACTGAATCAATTTTAGAGCGTTTGGGCGATCGATCGCAATATCTGTGCCGATTTGTCGATCGAGTCACCGTAAAAGGGAAAACATCTGCCGTGTCGGTGTTTGAAATTTATGATGCAGAAACAGAACAAAGCATTCAGCTAAAACAGGAAACTGCTGCTGTATTTCAACAAGGTATACAGCTTTATGTCGAGCAAAATTTTCCTAAAGCGCAAAAAATCTTTAAGAATATTTGCGAAACAAATCCTCAAGATAAGTTGGCAGCAATCTACTACCAGCGCTCTCTGAAACATCAAATGTATGGAGTTCCAGAAGGATGGTCGGGGATAGAATGTTTGGATGAAAAGTAGTAAAAGTAGCATCAATCTGAAGTCAGAAATTTTCAGGTCTTCATCGATTTTTCTGGAGCTAGTCTCAGTCATAATATATTCATACCGAAGCCTGAAGACCCAAAATGGGGAATTTCCCCGAAAATCCGCTGTAGAGTTCGCTAGATTTGACTTCATAATCGAATATAATGCGTAAAGCTATGCGAAAAAAAACCTGGTTTCTATAAAAAATCTCAGGTTTGACAGCGATTCAGGAAACAACCTAGAATCAGGCTGTTATTGTGTAACTTTTGTTCAACTACAACAAGGTTTACAATACTTAACAGTGGTGTAGCTTCCCTCCGAGTATAAACCGTGTCTTTTAATCTAAATTAATGTTATGTCAACTTTTTCTCTCAATCGCTTAGCTGCCAAACTTTCAGGAAAAACGACGCTGCAAACTGTACTCATAGTTCCGTTTGTCTTGCAAGTATTTGCGGCAGTGGGAATTGTGGGATATTTATCATTTAAGAACTCTCAAAAAGCCGTGAACGATCTTGCAGATCAGTTAATGGGGGAAGTGAGCAATCGCATTGAGCAAAATTTGATAACTTATTTGCAAACTCCGCACCAGATCAATCAAAGCAAGCTGGATGCACTGAAGTTGGGTTTTGTGAACATCAAAGACTTGCCAGCTTGGGAAAAGTATCTGTGGCGGCAAGTGCAATTATATCCTTATATCAATTTTACCTCATTCGCCAATCGCAATGGAGAATACCGCACTGGCGAAAAGATGTCGAATGGGACTTTGTTGATTAACGCCTCCGGCCCGTCTACCAAATTTAATTTTTATTCCTACAATACTAATGATAGTGGCGATCGCACAAAAATAGCAGCCACCATCAAAAACTTCGACATCCGACAGAACCCTTTATACAAAGATGCCTCTGTAGCAGGCAAAACCACTTGGAGTTCAGTGGATGTCTCCTCGCTAGAACCCACACTGCTCCTCAGCGCGCTGCAACCAGTTTACAACAACCAGAAACAGCTAGACGGAGTATTAATTACTGCTTTACGTCTGGACAGTATCAGTGAATTTTTAAACAGCCTCAAAATAGGCAAATCCGGTCAAACTTTTATTATCGAAAGAAAGGGAACGCTGCTGGCAACTTCCACCCCAGAAAAACCTTTCCGCAACAAAAACGGTAAAAAACAACAGTTTCAAGTCAAAGAAAGCAGCGATATCGTAACCCAGAGTACAGCTAAATACTTAGAAAGTCACTTTCAAGACTTGCAGCAAATTACCGAATCGAAACTAATCCATTTTGAAATCAATGGGAAGCAGCAATTTTTAAAAGTTATGCCATTCCAAGATGGCAAAGGTTTAGATTGGCTCATTGTCGTCGTCGTTCCAGAAGCCGATTTTATGGAACAAATAAATGCCGGCAATAGAACTACAATCTTGCTATGTCTGGCAGCTTTGGCTGTAGCTACTGCGATCGGAATTTGCACTTCTCGCTGGATTACCAAACCAATTTTAAAATTAAAAGATGCAGCAATAGATTTGTCTCAAGGACAATTTGACAGAACTGTCAAGCTCGATCGTTCCGACGAGTTGGGCGTGCTTGCTACTGCTTTTAACAGCATGGCAGCACAACTGCAAACATCTTTTAGTGCCTTAGAAACTAAAAATACCCAATTGCAGCAACTGGACAAACTGAAAGACGAATTCTTAGCCAATACTTCCCACGAACTCCGCACTCCCCTCAACGGCATTATTGGGATTGCAGAATCTTTGATAGACGGTGCTACCGGAAAACTGCCAGAAACGACCAATTTCAACTTAGCTTTGATTGCATCGTCAGGAAAAAGATTGGCTTCTTTAATAAACGATATCCTCGACTTTTCTCAGCTCAAACACAAAAGTCTTGAACTGCAAACTAAGTCAGTCAACCTCCGAGAAATCGTCTTTGTGATTCTCAAATTATGTCAGCCATTGGTAGGCACAAAAAAATTGCAATTGATTAACTCAGTTGCTCCGGAATTGCCACCAATAGCAGCCGACGAGAATCGTTTGGAGCAAATACTTTATAACTTAATCGGCAACGCGATTAAATTCACTGAAAGCGGCACAGTTGAGATTTCAGCAGCATTGATAACGAGCCATGAAGAATCATCACCTAATCCCCAATTGGCGATTACTGTATCCGACACAGGCATTGGCATCCCCGAAAATAAATTAGAGCAAATTTTTGAATCATTTGAACAAGCTGACGGTTCCACTGCTAGAGAATATGGTGGGACGGGTTTAGGGTTAACTGTTGCCAAGAAATTAGTGGAATTACACGGCGGTAAAATCTCGGTATCTTCAAGTGTAGGCGTAGGTTCCCAATTTATTTTTACTTTACCAGTCTCAGAGAGTCAGCCGGAAATTAACAGCAAACAGCCTGGTTTAACCGAGGGCGAGGAGATTTTGCTTGCTCCTGAATTAGACTCCGAATCATCTCTAGTAAATTCTACTATCTTAACCAAAAGGGACTTGATAGAAGAAGGTGAAAAAGTAAAAGTTTTAGTGGTCGATGATGAACCAATTAACATTCAGGTCATTATCAATAATCTCGCTCTGGAAAACTATGCGATCGCTCAAGCGATCAACGGCAGAGAAGCTTTAAATCTGATTGAATCAGGATTTAAGCCAGACTTGATTTTACTCGACGTAATGATGCCGCAGATGACTGGTTATGAAGTCTGTCGAGCAGTTCGCCAACAATACTCACCTTTAGAAATACCAATTCTGATGGTGACGGCCAAAAATCAAACGAGTGACTTGGTAGAAGCTTTTAACTCAGAAGCGAATGATTATATAACTAAACCTTTTATCAAAAAGGAATTGTTAGCCAGAATCAAGACGCAAATTAGTATGGCAAAACTGAATGCAGCTTACGGCAAGTTTGTGCCGCATGATTTTTTAGATTTGCTTGAAAGACCGAGTATTATTGAAGTCAAATTAGGCGACAATCAGGAAAAGAATATGACTGTACTTTTTGCTGATATTCGCTCTTTTACGGTACTTTCAGAACAGATGACACCAGCCGAAAACTTTGCATTTATTAATAGTTACTTGGGAAGGGTGAGTCCTGCAATCAGGGAAAACAACGGGTTTATCAACAAATATATTGGCGATGCAGTCATGGCTTTGTTTCCGACATCTCCATCAGATGGTGTGCGAGCAGCAATTGATATGCAAAAAGAATTGAGTATCTACAACGAGCAGCGAGAACAAAACGGCTTGTTGCCGATCGCGATCGGCATTGGTTTGCACGCGGGCAATTTGATGTTGGGTACAATTGGCGAGCGAGAACGGATGGAAAGTACCGTGATTTCTGATGCGGTGAATCTCGCGTCTCGTTTGGAAGGATTGACTAAGGTTTACGGCTCTGGAATTCTCGTTAGCGGTGAAATTATCGATCGCCTGGACGATTCAGAAACATACAACTACAGATTTGTCGATCGAGTAACGGTGAAAGGAAAGACAACTGCTGTGTCGGTATTTGAAATTTATGATGCAGAAACAGAACAAAGCATTCTCCTCAAACAGCAAACTGCGGAGATTTTTCAAGAAGCTCTCAATTTTTACTACCAGAAAAAATTTGTTGCTGCTCAAAAAGTATTTGAGAATATTTTAGAAATCAATCCTGAGGATCTGGTAGCAACGCTATATTTCAAGCGCTCTCGCAAGTATCGAATGTATGGAGTACCCGAGGGGTGGTCTGGGGTGGAAGACGGGGCGGAAAAGTAGGCAGCTTTTCTAAGGAAGGAGAATTAAATAACTTACAATTTTTATTGTTCTTGTGGGATGGGCGTCCCGCCCGTCTTTTCTGGACGGGCGGGACGCCCATCCCACAAATATGTGTAAATTATTTAATTCGCGCTCCTAAGGAAGAGGGTTCGCTTCGGCTTTGCTCTTCTGGTAAAAACAGGGATTCGGGAAGAAGACTTTAGTTGGGAGCATCTCAGTTTTGCAAGAAGCATTTTTTAAAGAGCGGACTGAAGTCCGTACTACGATCCTTTTTTGAGCGGGGACAGCACTATAATAAAAAATGCTTTTTTCAAAAATGAGATGCTCCCGAATCGATCGCATTGGTGTCAGCAATTAAAAACGTCCTCAGCATCGGGCGCGGTTGCTATAAAAGATAGGGCGCGCACGGCACGCCCTACTCTGTTTAAAATATGGTAGTACAAACTTTAAAATATAGTTGTACAAACGCCCAATTTATTCCAAGTTTTTGGGCCGACAATGCCATCAGCAGCGATTTTTTGTTGCTGTTGAAAACTGATGACTGCTTGTTGGGTTTTCGCGCCGAACGATCCATCAGTATCTAGGGAAGCTCCACTGACATTTAAAACTCGTTGGAGGTAGCGGACATCCTCATTTTGGGTGACAGCATCGTTGCGTTGGAGTAGGGGAAAATAACGGCAGGAAGGTAATTCAAGGCGAGTTGCGTTTGTGGTTTGCATGGTTGGATTCTCCATTTATTGTTTGCAAGTTGCGATCGACAAAGAAGTGCGGGCAAATGTTGGCAGTGATTTAACAAGGAGGTTCGCTAACGCAAGCGCCTAATTTCGTCCAAGTTTGCTGGCCAACAATGCCATCAACAGTAATCTTATTTTTCTTTTGAAAATTGATGACTGCTTGTTCGGTTTTGGCGCCGAAGAATCCATCAGTTGCTACGGGATATCCTTTTTTAACTAAGGATTGTTGGAGATAGCGCACGTCTTTATTGGCGGCAGGGCTGCTATCATTTCGTCGCAGTGTGGGCAAGGAAGAGCACATCGGTAATTGAGCGTGAATTTCGTTTGTGGTTTGCATGGTTTTATTGGGGATTAGTGGTTTGCAAGTTGTTTGAACCTGCTATTCCCTAGTTGTAGCTGTGGTGGAAAGTGCTTTAACAGTCGCTTTTTTCAGTGACGCTTGTTTGAGGTAGCTCAGATGAGTGACAGAAGAAACGAGGTTCGTTCAGTTGACAGTTGACAGTTGACAGTTGACAGTTGACAGTTGACCTGGGATAGCGACCTCTACCTAGAAGTCCGAGGATTGGAGTAATGAATCGTCTGATTTTAATTTCTACGCCAAAGAGAGAGGCTTTCAACCAATTCTTTAGCGTATTGAGATAGTGCTTGGTTATTTCATATAAAAAAATATTTTATATTGACGAAGATAATATCGGGATTTTTTGGTTCAAATTAGCTTAAGTATCGCTACTCGCAACTATTTTTTAATGACATATTCAAATACGAAAATCCCCAACTATTAAGATCTGGGGATTTTCTCGATATGGCGCACTTGAGCCAAGGTATGTAGTTGCGCTTCATCGCGCTCTTTCCTAATCTTATAACTGTAGTTTAGACTAAAAAATGAGCCCAGCTAAAAGTAGTCACCTTTGAATCTCCGGCAAGCTGTTACTCAAAAACTCAAGAGGTATCAGATTAAATA